>JACRDF010000002.1 GCA_016212925.1 Desulfomonile tiedjei | reverse complement strand
GTCCGAGGCATTGACGCCAGCACCTCTTTCGACGAGAAGCTTCGCCACCTCCGCCCGATCCTCTTCACACGCGGCCATCAATGCTGTCCTTCCACTATTGTCCTTGGCATTGATCACCTTCTGCTTGGAGATCGCCTTGTCTGTCGCGGCCTTGTCCAACAGCAACTTGACCAGTTCGGTATTCCCCGCGGATGCAGCAGCCATAAGGGCGGTGGTACCAGAGGAATCCTTGCTGTTCATGTCGGTGGGCTGATTCAAAAGCTCCATGACCTTCTGAGAATCTCCATCCAGAGCTGCCAGTACAATCGGCGGGGATGACTTCGCGTCTCGAGATGCAGCAGCTTGTTCGCCCTCGCCTGTTTCCGGTCCCATGCGCCTGCGGCCATGCGACGGCCCTCTGGAGACCGAAGGCGGTCTGTGAACTGTCGCGGGTCTTGGTGGAGTCACAGCAGGTCTAGCAACTGTCTGTGGCTGCGGCCTCGGTTGGACCAAAGGTTTCGGGGATGGTCTAGGCTGGGATACAGCGGGTTTGGCCTGATCCGCTGGCTGTGCCTTCGCCTGCATCTTCGGTTGGGAAGATGCGGTGCCCGGCTTCACTGTGCCGGCTGAGGTGGCCTTCTCCGGTGCTTTGGGGCCAGTCGAGACCCTCTGTTGCTGATCTGTGCGCATCTGGGAAGCCATGCTTCGGATCTTTTCCATGTCCCTCGGTTGAGGAGCCTTGCCGCCAGGGGACTGAAGGCTGGGAATCGGTTTGGGCTGCGATTGAGCCTGGCTACCTTTTCCGGGCAGATTGGCTTTCAGGTCCGGACCTGCGGGGCCACTCTTGTCAGTCTTGGGGCCGGGTGCACCGGCATCCGGGTCAGGGCCGGTTTTGGTAACAGTCCATTTGCCTCCGCCCGTGGGCTGGGCAGGCTGAGTGGTCTTACCCTTATCTCCGCTAGGCTTGGAACCGGGAGCCCCAGCATCCGGGTCAGGGCCCTTAACCTTCCATTCCCCTCCACCTGTAGGTTGGGCAGGCTGAGAGGTTTTCCCCTTATCTCCGCTAGGCTTGGAACCGGGAGCCCCAGCATCCGGGTCGGGACCGCCAGGGGGTGTAGGTGCCTTCACAGTGATGGTTTTGAACTCAGGCGGCTTAACCACATCCCAAGGCAAACTGCCTGTTTTGCCCTCCGGGCCTTTGCCTGGGGTTGAGGGCTGAACCGGCAGGAAAGTAATCGGTTTAATCGGGATGAACTGCACTTTCGGACCAGTTGTACCAGTGTTAACCGGGGGTTGATTTGGCGTGGAAGGGGTCGGCGGCAAAATCGGAACTTGAGGTGTGAAAGTCGAAACTCTCCAACCGCTGCCACCGGAAGGCTGAGAGGTCCCGACACCCCATTTGCCGCCACCAGTGACAGGTACCGGAGGAATGTTCACTTTGGGCTCTGAGGCACTTTGGCCGCTCTCGCCGGACGACTGTGACGAACCGTGATCCTGCTCTATCGGATAATCATTATCCGTCGGTTTTTTGCAATCCCCTTCCGGGCATTGCCAACCAGGGTAATCTGGATCTATAGTAGCCGTTTCAAAAGTCTCAAACTCGGGCCACACAAAGGGATCCTTCTGCGGCTCGGGGTCACTCTCGCCAGGAGCAAACGGGGGCTCGTCAGTAGTCCAGTCTCCATCCCCAGGAGGGACAACCTGAGGCTCGTCAGTAGTCCAGTCTCCATCCCCAGGAGGGACCTGGGCGGTCTGAATCGGGCAGTTATTTGCCTTGAGGAAGTCGTCGGCTGCCAGCATGGCCTGATCGGCCTTGGCAATGGCGTCATTGGCCGCTTGTAGAGCGTTTGTGCTGTCCGTAATTCTGGTGTTGACCTCGTTTACGAACTGAATCGCCGCTTGTAAACCCGACTGATATTGTCCTGCATCAGCTAGTGCCGTCATGGTGCGCGGATCGTTCGGACCGAACTGCGCCAGATACTGCTGATAAATGGCGGTGCCGGACGCCAGCGCTCCCTGCCATTGATTAGCGAAATGCTGAGCCTCAGTCAAAGCGGCCTGGGCTTCATTCAGGGCTTGTTGTGCCTGATCTTTCTGGTCTTCTGCAGCATTCTTGTCCGTTTGCGCCTGCTGCTTCTGCTGTTCCCCGGTCTGGCAGTCCGTTGGCGGCTGAGTGACCGGGGGGGGTGGAGCACCTCCGCCTATCTGTATCGGTGGAGCCAAAGGGGCACCTTCACCGGGTTCGGCTGGAGCGCCTTCGCTCGGCTCACCGGGGGCTGGTTCTCCCGGCTCCGCGGCCGCACGCATGGGTTGGCATGAAGGAATGTTCGCCACTAATGTTCGCGGGATGGTGGTGCGCTCTATGAGCCGCTGCATCTCATCTGCGGAAGCTTTCATTACGGGCGAAGGCTCCTGGTTCTCTTCCACCACAACCTTCTGGCATGATTTCAGGAACCGAATTTCCTTGAACTCCTCGGAAGCATTCCTGACCGCGACTGAGCCGAAGAGAACCGTCACCGTGGTCTCGGAATTTTCATTGACCTCGATCACAAAATCGGCCGCGTCCTCGGTTTTAAGTACCGAAACGAGAGCAGCCGCTGCGGTAAGGGTGTAAGAAGACTCCGGCGTGGTCTCGGGCAACTTCTTTATGATCCGCACCACGCCTCTGGGCACGTCCCCGACGAATGATGAAGCCGCGCCGTCTCTTCGATATTCCACGGGCGTGAATAACGAGGACTGACCGAGAGATGTGTCGCCCTCGTCTCCGCGTGAGACCTGCTTCAGCCATATCTTGCTGTTCTCTTTGGATGTGACGGTATCGGCGACGTAAACCGGGTCATTGGTGACCAGGCGCTTCACCTTGCCATCTTTGGCTCGTTTGACCTCACCAATGCCCTGAATGCCGTTTGTCTGTCCGATTCGGAATGAATCGGAAGCAGTCGGCCGGGCTTGCGCCCACACGGGCGAGGTGTAGAAGCAACCGAGCAGACCGGCTGTAATAAACACGCTCGCAATCCAGCCATTCAGTACCTTGTTCTTCAGCCTTTCCATTGTTCGACTCCTCCTGCTGATGGGGTTTGATACCTCGTTGGTCTACAATTCGGAGGAACGAAAAAGGTACAACAAGAAAGACGACCGTTTATCGCGGCAAGGGCACAGCGTGCCGAACACCATACCAATCTGCCCGTGAGCCCGCGCACGGGATCGGGCAAATCGGATGGTGCAGGTCCCCCGGAATGACGATGTGTGATCATGGAAGCAACGTCCAAAGTTGGACTGTTCGAGAAAGTCCCCCCAGCCCCCATTAGCGAGTCTCAGTCCGTTTCCCCGACCAGAATGAAGGAGGCCCAGAAGAAGGGGTGCTCAAATCCTTTTTTTCTCAGTTCGGTTCTGCTGCGTGCCCAGGCCTGGAGTTTGCCGAGACCTTGATTCCTTCCATTGAAGAATTCCTCCACCAACAATACCGAGGGCTTTTCCGCAACCGACCAGAGGCTCATGATCACCGATCGCGCTCCCGCGGACTGGAAACTTCGCCCCATACTCATGACTCCCTCGCCCGCTAGCCTGACCCCAACACCGGTGTTGCACGCCAGGAGAGTGGCCACATCGGCGTTCATCTTCAGCCCGGCAACATCGCTCATGGTTAAGAGCCCGTCGATTCCCTCCGGCACCATAGTTAGGGCCAAGAATGGTTCCATGAGACCAGGGAAATCATTGGCTGTGAATCCGTGGGTTCCAAATACAACATGACTGTACAGATTAGGATTACCGGAAATGCGATTCAGGAACGCGCCCTTTGTGCACTGCAAGCCTGTCAGAACCTCGCAGGATTCTCCGAACTGCTTCTTCAGGATGGTGCCAAGCTCAGTGGTTTCCTTGAGTCGCCGGAGACTGACCGGACCCGCCAGAGCCTGCTCAACCGCGATCTTTACGCGAGCCGAGCTGTTGTCACTTGCCTGCAACTTAGGTATTGAGGCATCCCGGACTCTCTCGTCCGAGGTTTTGAATACAGGGTCGGCCATGACAATTACTGCATTGCCCGCCTTTTCTTTCTTGGCGAGCCGGCGAATCAGGGTCATGGTTGTCAGGGATTGAGAGTAGACGATTGGATTGCGGTCTCCCAAATAGGATACCCCGTAGGGATAATCTCCTTGTCTGCCGGTCTTCCAGGTTACGGCACCGCCCGTCACGAGGGCCTCAAAAGGTAGCAATGCCAGAACACCGTCAGGAATTATCACAACGGGCGCACCGGCCGGCACGGATTCCGTGACCAGAGCAGTCAATCGTTTATGCAACAAAGCGGCTAAGTCGGCATTGAACTTAGTCAGTTGGACCTTTTCGAATGGAGTCCTGAAGTCCCGAATGGCATTTTCTATTTCTTCGGGGTTTCCGTCGACCAAGGCGGCTTTGAGGATCTTCCGCCCTTTCAAGAGCCGGATGGCCACACCGTCGTCAACGAGATCGAACATAAGGACGTGCTCGTCAGGCCCGATATCCGCTTTTTCCAGGTTGACCGGCGACGGATGAACAACAGCGCAATAGTCGGCATGACGCTCGCACAGAGTTCTAACAAACTTCGTCAGTCCATCGGAAGCCCGTTTGATCTCATTGGTCATTTCGCCCCAGCGGCGACTGTCCGAAGATTTCGGCACAACCGAGATAGCCGTCTTGAGAGCCGCGAGCTTGTTGGCGAGACCGGCCTCCTGCTCGATGAGTTCCGGGGGGACACCGAAATGACGGCGGTCTGCTTTTTGGGAAATGTTGTCAGCGAATTCCCTCGCTCTGGTCGCCTCACTGGGATAGATGCTCCGGTCGGGCTTCTGCTGCTTCAGACTTAGCCTCACAAGGCCTTTTGCCGGCTCTGACCTTAGGAATCCGCTCACCTTTACTGAAAAGAAGTTCTTTCGCTCCGAGACGAGCAAGGCAGAGCGTATTTCTTCGACTGTTTCCACAGCTTTTGAATAATGTTTTTGGGCTCGATCGTAGTTCTTCATCACTTCGAATGTCTTGCCCAGTCCAGTGTGGGCGGCGAATAATTCGTCGAGGTTTTCTTCCTTTTGAGCTGCGGACAACAGTTGCTCGTAGGCTTTCAAAGCCGCTTGGGGCTGAGATTTGAGGAGATTAAATCGCCCGAGGGACGAGTCATAATCGGCTTCCTTTATGAGAGTCTCGGCCTCGTCCAGACGCCGCGCATCAAGTAGAAGGTCGCCCATGAGCTTCTTGGACCAATCTGTCGGGACGTTCGCCTGAGCGAACATGGGCAACGACATCTTCATAGTATCGATAGCCTGATCTACGCTACCTGCCAGAGCATAGACCTGACCCGCTTCGAGCATAATTTCGCCGGCCTCTGCGTATTGCCCAAGTTGAGCGGACATCTCTGCCGCCTTGCCATAATTCTCAGCGGCCTTGCCGTATTCACCCCACATTTTGAAGAAGTTTCCGAGGTTTCGGAGTGTCAGGACTCTAATGTTGTCGGGTTCTTCACGAGCTGTCAGGGCCGCTTCGTACCAATCCAGGGCCTGACCGTATCTGGCTCGATCCTTTTCCAGTACCCCCGAGTTGTTTGCAGCCATCTGCACATCTCTACTATTGCCGGCGGGAAGCAGAAGCTGGAGAGCTTGCTGACCGATTCTTTCCGCTTGCTGGAAATCTCCCCCAGCAATGTACGCAGCCACGAGGTTTCGGAGATCTATGCCTTCGGCCGCTCTGTATCCCAACTTGCTGCTGATGGCAGCGGATTTGGAATAATACTCGGCGGATTTCCCGACCTGCCCTGTGAGGTAATACGCGTGGCCCAGCCTCGTTGCGGCTTCTCTCTCCTTCAGCGGGTCCCTGGACTTGGTGGCGGCTTGAAATTCGCCGAGAGCCTTGCTCACTGTCGAGGCAGGTTCCTTTTGGACGGAGTCCTTCAGTGCCGTGTCAATGTCGACGGCAAGCTCTTTGAGGTATGGGACTCGCGGCTTTGCCAGTTTTCGCTTCGGCCCCTCTGTCGCCTTCTGAGCTTTCCGACTCTGCCCTGTCTGTTCGCTATCGTCCGCCTTTTCGCGCCGAGATTTTTGGCCCGAAGTCCCCGACCGATCCAGGCCACTGCACTCGGAGCAGGAGGACACTTCGCTCCCCCACTTGTTGCAGAATCTCTCGGAAACGTGCTCGCACTTTTGCCTCTGATCACGCGTACAGAACCAGCAGCAAAGGACAGTTTCGCCAGAACCGGTCAGATTACTTTCCCTGGCATCCAAATCGCCGGGAACGTTTGGGCGAGGGCCGGGACGCCCCCGAAATATGAATTGAGCCGACAGTGAGTCTCCGTCGAATTCCTGCAATTCGGCAAAATGACATACACACACTGCCAGCGCCACCACAGGTATCGCCAGCCACATCACCTTTCCTTTTTTCCGGCTCTTCGAGATAGCTGAGAAACACCGCATGGCTACCCCCTTTGTCTGGATATGCGAGTTTGCTGATTTAATTCATGGAATTGGACTACAAACCGCTTTCGCTTCTATACATCTCAGGACAATCAATGACCTTGGTATGCAGTAATCGGAATCTATGGATCCCGGGCTGTGTTCATGGCCTCGCACTTTGATGATCCAGCGCGGACAATGCCAATCTTTCCAGAGTAGGGATCAGTTGGGCTTCCGTCAGATCTCTCGAATCCTCTTCCCTGACAATGTCTCCTGTAGTTGTGTCTGTGAAGCGGGCCACGATTCCAAATCTTTCCCCCGATTGCACTATTTCCAATACTAACAGTCGTGAGATTCCTAGCTTGGAACTCATTTCTGCGGCGATGGCCTTGTCATCTAGAGCTTTCAGACGGTCTGGACCGACGGCGCGCTCCAAATCTGACGGAGACACCACATCGTAGCGTTCGCGAACATCGATCGGGGGCTCAAGCGACCTGTAAAAAGCATCTATGCGATTTTGGTCCGGTGGGTGCTTGAAGTTTGTCAAGAGCACGACGACTGCGAGACGTTCTTTCTGCGCATCGGTCGGCATGCCTTCAGGAGGCACTTTTCCCATGATTCTCAGATCGGAAGGCCCCGGCGCCCAAGCAACGGAACTAAGCGCCATCGTACGGTGAATGGATTGGGTGGGATAGAATATTACAACACACAATAGCGCGACGGCCACTGCCGCAGGCACTAGAGCAACCGGTCGAAACAGATCCTGCAATCTGTCGAGCAGTTCGGTAAACCAAAGAAAGCTGGATCGGGCAGGCCGATCCTCGGAACGATCGCCGGCAAGCCCTTGCATCCTGGCCCAAAGCGTCGTGGGCACGCCTCTTTCGTGGAGATCTGCTCTAAATGATTCGGCAATTTCGTTGCACGAATGGCACTTGTTCAAATGCGAAGATATTATTCCAAGAGGATCTTTACCCATTTGGACTTGGTCAAAAATCTCCCAAGGTTCGGGACACATGGCTTGAGTGTTCTTTTCAAGGAGCGATGTCCAGCGCCGCGTCTCTTCAAGCTTTGACTTGCAATCCGAGCAGTCGCGAACGTGATCCTCAAAGCTCGCTCTTTCCTCCGGGCTCAGCAACCCTTCCAAGTAGGGAAGCCGAAGGTCGTCTATGTGATCTGATTTGTTCATCTTCTATATCCCTCGCGCTCTACGCGAGCGTAATGGGCCTTTAGTTCTTCCAGACAACGGCCTGCCTGAACGGCCAGCGACTTTTCTTTTCCGCCCGAAAGACAAACGATCTCTTTGAAAGAAAGTTCCTGGAGATAGCGAAGTCTGAGAAGGTCCCGGCATTTGTCGCCGAGTCTCTTGAAGGCCAGCTTCAGTAATTGGCGCTGTTCGAGGTCGGCCATCTGGTCTTCCGGCGGATCAAGATCTGATGCCAATACGGTGACAGCGGGGTCTTTGTGATCGTGATGATCGACGGAGACGGTTTCTCCGTCGCGTTTGCTCGCGGTGCGCTTTCTGAATTCGTCGATGCAAACCCGTTCGCCGACGACCCACACGAATTTGGACAGAGGATATTGATGATCGTAGGTGTTGAGTGCGGTAAAAAGAGCTAGGAAGACATTCTGGACCATATCCTGTAGCTCATGCTCACGACACCTTACGTGCGTGTGAACGACCTTTCTAACGAGCATGAGGAACCGGTCATAAAACTCATCCCAGGCAGTCCTTGACCCGGCAAGACACTGCTCTACGAGCAGGCGATCTTGCGACTCCAATTCACGCCCCATGAGGCCCCCCAGTCTCCAGAATGCACAGCTTAGTTCCGGACACTCTACCATGATCTTTCTCAACTCCGCAATCATTTCTAGTACGTGGGGCCAGTTTTCAAATGGCTTCTTGAAATGTCGGCTCGCCCGGCTCTTATTCACAGGATTCTCTCTCGGGGTATCCGATCTTCTTTGACAAAAACCTGGCCACTTCTTTGCGTACGTAAGGGTCTTCATGCCGTAACGCCTCTATCAGAATCTTCATCGCGCGAGGATCGTCTATCTGTGTTAGCGCCCAAGCGGCTCCTCTTCGAATTGACGGGTCATCATCTTTGAGGGCCTCCGCGAGCGCTATTACCGAAGAAGGATCTTTGAATGCTCCGAGATTCTGCACCGCCCAGATCCTTCTGGCGCAGGACGGACTCTTGAGTTCGTTCACGAGATTGTCCACAGGGCTCTCAATCTCACAGCCGAGGCACGCCACCGAGATCAGAAGTATGGGCAAGACTTGACAAATCCTGAGTCTTTTTCGCAATTGAGCATCCATGACGATCAACCCTCGCTTTCCGCGATTCCAGAAATGTCGTCGTTGATGTTGGCTGCCTGCCTGACGCAATCTGTCGAAGGCACCTCGGACTGTTCCGAACGCCTTCCCAAGAGGAATTCCACGGAAGGTCCGATCTTGGCTCCACCGTTCAGCAACAGTCGCATGGAATCCTGGGATAGAGACGACGGTAAAGACATCTCCGCGGGACTGATCACACACGCGTTCTTGCGGTTCCCTTTCATGGCTTGCCTTCCTTTCCGAAGATTTGTTGTCCGCGGTTTTTCCGCATCTGCATTACCTTTCGGAAAACGTCGACAAGTACAACAAAATGTATGGGTGAAAACGCTTGTATTTCTGTTAGGCCGCCAACAGGCAATGTGGTGGGTTCGCTGTATTTAATCCTTGAGCATTTTACGAACAGCGCGTCAATCATGACGAGAGAAACTGAAATGACAGCGGCGCCTGAAAACGTACGGCGAGAAGTGCAGTTCCTCGGCAGATTTCCTTCCGGATGCAGAGGACAGGCTCTTCAGATTGAAGAACCAATGGCAGGCAGGTGCGAGAAAAAGAAAGGCTCTCGCCGCTTCAGCCGAAGCTCACGAGAGCCGGTACGGAGTCGTTGGATGTGCTGTGAATCGGTTTCTTGATCCACAGCTCTCGAAACTCCCTATTTAATCAGTGGATCCATAGGGAGTTTGCCGTGCTTTGTCTTCCAATCCCAGTTCACGCCTTGACCGCGTAAGCCCCCCCCCGCGAGATAGGCATAGTATTTCCATTGATCTACCGTGCCACCATTGTCAGTATAAAATCGCCGGTCCGAAGAGAATATCCCGCCGTTCATCGCATCGAATTCTTTGAATCGATCAACCTTCACGCCGCGAGTATCACCATTGGGGCGTGCTTCGTTGTCTCCGTTAGGGCCAAGATGGCTCTTCAGCCAGAGCATCGCCTTGGTGGCCTTCCCACCTCCATTGCCATCAACCGAGCAATCCTTACCATCATTTCCTTCACCATTATTTCCTTCAAAGGCTTTCAATTGGTCCTCCCTGTACATTCTTCCGTATTCCTCTCTGATTGTCCTCATTCTCGGAGTTTCCGTTTCAGGATCGCCGGACCAACGCTCGCCCGCGTAATCGAATGCCTCAACATCACCGTTCTCGTTGAAGACTAAGTCACATGGTGATTCGTCGCGTGAATCTCCTTCCCCTGCCGCCCCTGCGGCAGCCCCTGCGCCAGCCCCTGCGCCAGCCCCTGCGCCACCAGCCGCTGCGCCAGCCGCTGCGCCAGCCGCTGCGCCCATATCTGACTCGACCCCACCCCTCTGGGCCGCGCCGGTAAAATAACCTCCTATTCCACCAGGGATTTCCGGCGGGGCGCCTTGCGCCGCGTACCCCTCAGCAAAAGGGTTTATGGGGTTATAGCCAGAATTCCATTTCCCTCGTGCCTCTGAGGCCTCTACTACACTCGATGGACCTGCAGAGTTGTCTGGGATGACATGACGATCACGTGGCACCAGCTTCACCTGGAGATCCTGTGGCAGTATTTTTCGAGATACCAGCCGAGGGACCAGTTTCAAGTTGTTCCCAGATTCGACCATGGGCAAGCTCGCGTGAATCTTGTCTTTTTCAGAAAACCCGTAGACAGAGGGATTTACCGGTTGATCCGTGCTATTTTTGACTAAACCTTTGACTAGAATGGCCTTTGCCCTGACAAGTTTAACCAAGTTCTCACGATTTAGGAACTGTCTTGCTATAGCCCTCGTCTTGTCGCCCGTGGCCGGATCGGTGAATGTTTCAGGATTTATCGCAGATTGTCCTTTGGAGGAATTTTGCGAGGTGGCTATGCTTGCGTTGGATACTAATTTTCCCGAGGTCGTAGCATCGATGAACGGACTTGCTATTGCCTTCGTCTTGTCGAGTCCAGCCTTAGCCGCTGACGTTTTTGTCACCATGGAATTGATTCTTGCCATTCGTTCAGCTCTGGCAGAGTCGATGAACTGCCTTTGCATTGTCCCGATCCCGGCCTTAGCGGCTCTGCTGACCATATTCGAAGTAATGGAATTATCTGGATTGTTGTAAGCCCTTGCCGTCGGTGTGGCGACTTTGGCTGGACTCGCTAGGTGAATACTCTTCACGAATGGTTTTTGAATGGATAGCTTCACGGCTCTCTTGGCTACGCGCGAACTCGTCGGATGAACCGGTTTGCTGTAAGTCTTTGCCATTGGCGTGGAAGCCTTGGCCGCTGTTCCTTGGTACCTGGCCAGACTGGTTGTCGGTGAAATCATGCTGGCGGCAAATACCATCGCCAGTAAAATTGCGATCATCTTCGTTGTCTTCTTTTTCATCTTCTGACTCCTTCCTGATCTGTTGGCTGCTCTCAGCCTGGTTTCATGCCCTTAGAATTACTGTTCGGAAGGAGGAGAAAACGATAACAAAATTGTTCTCTGGACCACAATTGATTGGTTTCTTTCCTTTTTTTGAGGCGAGAAGAGGACCGGATGATCCCGGAAGGTTTTCTCGTCATAGACACGGTAATTAAATGTAGCCTGAAATAGCGTTCTCACAAACACGGGCTGATGTGGCCAAAGATCATCCGGACGTCCATATTCTTCCTTCTGGAACGTCAGCTCGGTTCGACACAGACAGCCGAGGTCTGGATGCTTTGGTTGAAGCTGTCAAAGAAATCTTCCCGAAGAGTATCGTGCTGGAAGCCACCGGCGGATATGAGAGAGTCGTAGCGGCTTCTCTCACGACTGAAGGCATGCCGCCAGCAGTGGTCAATCCTAGACAGATCCGAGATTCATGCATGCGCAGACTGCTCGGAATGATCAACGCTATGATGAAGAGCAAAGAGCCCCCCATGTCGTTTTCCGCTTGACCATGAACACAGTCACTACGTCCACTGAACCTTTCTCGCGAAACTCAGTGCGCTCCGGAATAAAACCTCCTATCCGCCTGACACCCGTCGCTGGAATCATTTCCTGGCAACGATCATGATCAACGGACTGTACGTAAACGTGTCCGGGCTGTCGATCATACGCTTGAAGTCTTCTGCAAGTCGATCCAGTTCGCTCCTGTCAGGATACACGGGCAGCAGGTTCTCTCGGAGTGTGTCTATCTTCTGGTGCCAGTTGTTTTGCTCCCTCGCACAGGGGATTCCCGCGATCAAGTGGTGAGGCACCATGTGAGCCTCGATTTCGGAAAATCCGACCGTCCGACAGAAATGGTACAGTTTCCTGCCCACCCAAGGATCGAAGCCCGTGGAAGCCAGCATACGCATTACCTTCTGGATTCCTGATTCCAACTGAGGATCAATGGGGTAGTGAAACAGACAATTCCCGTCCAGGTCTGCGCACACCACCAGCCCGCCGGGCTTTGTGACGCGTTTCATTTCACGGATTGCGGCAACGGGATCGGGCAAATACTCCAGGAGGAACCGAGTCCACACGAAGTCGAATGTGTTGTCCTCGAACGGCAGGGAATAGACGTTAGCCTTGCGAAATTCCACGTTGTCAACACCGCTTTCTCGGGCCAATGCTCGCGCCTCGGCTATTCGTTCATCGCTGGAGTCAGCTCCTACTGCCGTGGCAGGAGCCACAATCCGTCCCATCTCCACCGTGACCGCCCCGGATGCGCATCCCACGTCCAGTGCGAACATCCCGGGCTCTAATCCTGATGTGAAAAGCTGTGATCTTGCAGCAGCTTTGTCGGTTTTGTTTCGTATCCTGGCACCCTCGGTGCAGTGCTCCATTAGGTAATCGTCGGTGAATTCTGTAGACATCGTTTATCTCACTCCTATTCCTTGGTAGTAATCTCTGAAGTGCTCGACGGCTCGGGCGAAGTTGCCTTCGGTCGCGATGATCATCTCTGCGTACTGCTTCGTGGTATTGAGGCCCGCGTTTGTAAACGAAATCTGATTGTCGCTTTCCGACAAACCGACCACAAACCGCCTCCCTTTGGCCAGATAATGGTTCACTGAGCCGGCCACCAAGTTCTGCTCTGCCACAGGGTCCTCTGTGAACATTGTAGGTGTGAACGCGTTGAGCAAGAACGATAGATTGATTCCCAGCGACGAGCAGTCCATCGCAGAGTAGCCGATGATCTGACCGTCCTGCCTCGCTACCAGGATTTCACGTTGTCGAGTGAGCCCTACCAGCGCATATTTCCGTGAGGCGTATTGCATTGAAATGTCACTGGCTCTCAACCCCTTCGAATCGATGAGAAGGGACGAATGGTGTTTCTCCGCGGCGAATTCAAAGTTCTTGTATTCTGCGGGCTCCAGATACTCAATGCTGAGGCCCGCCCGCGAATTCAAGGGGATCGCCTGGGTTAGATTGCCGGTGTAATAGTGATACACGTGGTGCTCGTACGATCCCTCCCGAAGTTTCGGCATCAATTGACCGAAAATGAGATTGGGCCACTTATTTGTCGGACGGTACAGAAACCGCACGTGATCACACCGTGGGTTGTCCACCGCCCACTGGCAGACGTCCAAGAGGTTTCCGAGTACCCCACCGGGATCGTGCACTCCCACCGCATGCTGGATCATCCATGTTCGATCGCAGTACTGCGCAATGCAAATAGAACTCGACAGCGAATCTGCCTTGGATTTGTAATTGAACCGAAAAATGCCGTCTTCCGACGCGAGCAATTTGGTCCAAGTTTCTTGGATCTCCGGCCAATATGGGGCCAGAGCCGCCTTCTTTTCCGCGTAAAGAAACCGAGCCCTTTCATAAAGTGACTCCACCTGGTCGAATGTAATGGTTCTCGTCGGTTCCATGACTCTCCTCCTTGCGTTGTCAGGCCGGCTATGAGCTCGGCCTTTGGTCTACCTGTTCGGGGGAAAGCGCAAAGTACAACCGAAAAAATGGAGAGCGTGGTATTCAGCGCCGAGGGATATCAGTCCCCACAGTAATTGCCGGCAAATACCGGAGCTTGAGATTTCCTGTTACCTTTTTCCACTTCCTGCGAACCGAAATTGCAGTGCCGGAAGAAAATCTTGAAGCAGTCAAGGTTGCACAACAATACGGATATCAGGAAAGGAGACTCACCAAATGACAAGCAGTGTAAAAGGATTGGCAGTGGCGGTCGCGCTCGCGTTTGGGATGACAACCATGGCAACAGCAGCGCAGCATGCTTATGCCAGGCATTCGACAAGTGGCCTGTCTCAAGCCTCTCAGCGGGTTCACAGCGTCACCGCTCACCCAAAACAGGCCTCTGGAAAACTTCAAAACTCTTACAAGATTCACAGTGCCCACGCCGTAGGGAACAGTGCGGCGGGAAAGTATGGCAGCGGCAAGACGGGCGCGAGTAGAGCCAACAAATTTGACGGTTTCGGTAAGCGGACTGGTGACTTGAAGAGCAAAAAGTCCGGGATTACAAACTCGGGCACTCAGAAAATGGCTCTACCGAATCCCTTACCCCGGCCAACCGA
This sequence comes from Desulfomonile tiedjei, assembly GCA_016212925.1. Taxonomy (NCBI): domain Bacteria; kingdom Pseudomonadati; phylum Thermodesulfobacteriota; class Desulfomonilia; order Desulfomonilales; family Desulfomonilaceae; genus Desulfomonile; species Desulfomonile tiedjei. Next base: position 119,548 of record JACRDF010000002.1, on the reverse strand, counting down.
TCGGAAGGCGGCTTTGCCAAATCCCTTGCCCATGCCGGTGGATCAGAGGGCAGCTTTGCCGAATCCGTTGCCCATGCCGGCGCAATCTACAAGGTGACCGGGCAGGAAGCATTGCAGTGATTGGATAGAGTCTAAACGCCGTACGTCACCGCGGAGAACGCAGAGGCGGCTAGTCAGTCATCACGGCGCAAGCCGGGAACCGGATTCCTCTTCCGGACGCCGACTCTCGTAGAAATGACGCTCGCTCTGACTCGACCGCTGGGGCGGCCTCCCAAGAGTGGGATTCAGATCAGGCTCGTTGATCTCCGGTTCCAGGCAAAGACGTGGGGCAAGGAGCCCAGAGTGGTCACCAAGATCAAGTGGCATGACGTAGAGCCCTTTCCAAGGATCGGGTTCATCGTCACCAATTCCAAGCTCCCTGCTGGGAAGGTGGTGAAAGTGTGCAACGGACGGACGATATGGAGAGTAGTATCAAACAGAGTAAGAACACGTTGCGCCGGGATAAGACGAGCCGCCATCGCTTCGCCGCCAACCAAGCCCGGTTGCTCATGGGAGTCTTGGCCCACAGCCTCCTGCACATGCTCCGACAGTTCTATCTGCGTGGCGAGGAGGTGAAACGTTTAATGGAATGGCTGATCAAGCGCTTGGTCAAGGTCGGAGCGAGCGTGTCGTATCACGGTCGGAGGTGGAATGTTCATGGGGCGTCGGCATTTCCTTTGGCTCGACATTGCCGCACATTTTTTTCGAGTGAGAGCCGACAGAATATTTTTGACAGTCGAGAGGACCGTGGGGTAGGCTCAAAAACAAGAAGAATCCGGCGTTGTCAGCAACGTTACTGTGGTGTTGCCGACCTCTTGTCTCATGAGGGACCATCAGGGGTCTTGTTGGGTGTCAGGGGGAGACTGTCGAGACAGGATTCTGGGGCACCGGCCCCGAAATGGCAACACCGCCGCATAATTTTGGGCAATAGGCCATTCAGGAAAAGATGAAACCACATCTCCTCTTTTTGCTCTCGGCTATGGGCGCGTGGTCCCCCGTTTGGGGGATTATGGGACTGTGGGGTGTCGTCACCAAAAAGCCGTTTGTGTCATCCTTCAAGCGGCACCTGGAGGTTTGGGCTATTTTGATGGCATTCCTTCAGTTTCTGTTTCGGTTCCTTTCCGGGGAAGGACCAAAGACTCCGGAAGGCGTAGTCGCCGACGTTGCTTTTATTGGCTTTTGGACGATCATCGTGGTCATCATCGCGCGGGTTCTGCCGCCAGGATACAGCGCATACGGTGTCACCGATGCGTCTTTCCGGGAGGGGCTGCTGGCTTCTTTGACAAAGCTGAAATTGACTTATGAAGACACGTCTACCGGCTTGAGGTTGTCTACAATAAGCGCCGATCTCCGGGTAACAGCCCCAGGGTCAAGGTGGAGAGCCGGGTCGGTTGACATGATGCAGCGGGGTTTCGACAGAGTGCTGCGCGATATCGCGAAGGGGATGAATGAGTACTATCGGAGCGGCGCGGTGGTAGAGGTAAACATGAACTGCTTTAGGGTGCGTGTGCTTCTAGCTGTATTATCGGCAGTCGTTACCGGACTGGTGTTCTGGTCGAAGTTCGGCAAACTTTGAGATGTCCTGGTTCTCGAAACCGGTGACTCAATTCGGCCGGCAAAGGCAAGACCGCCTCATTATGCGGGTTAGAGTCTCAAGGAGAGTGCTCCACGTCTCGTGTCAGACTTACCATATTGGCCGTGTTTCTGGTTTGTTTGTGCGGCCCTGTCGCCGGTGAGAAAGTCAAAGTTCCCACCACCACTTATTCCGAGGGTGTCTTCCAAATCACACTGCCGTCCACCTTTCAAAAGGTGCCGCCAGGTTCGGTGCTCGACCAAATGCAAAAGGACTTCGCGCCACTTGCCACCGAGGCCTGAGCGAAGCCACTGTTCTTTTCGGTGTTTCTCAAGTCACCTGCTGACAGACTATTCATCGTACTCGCTGGAATAAATGTTCCTGGGCCTTTCAATCTGGATCAAATGCTCAACGCTCGGATCAAAGCGTTTCCGCGAGATATGGAATCGGGAAAAGCGTTGAAAACCAGTGTAGGCGTGTCAAGAATAACAGTAGACAACGTTGCCAGTGTATTGACAGACCGCGAGACGCCACGCGGATCGCGTTTCATCAATTACTTTTTCGTCCGTCCCGAAAGTCCCGATCAGGTGTTTTCTTTGGTCATTGCCGATGATATTGTCAAGTACAAGAGCAATGAAGCCGTTATTGCAGACATGATCAAATCTTTGAAGATTTCGCGAGACGTGCGGTGGAAATAGTCGTGGCTGTTCGCGCTTGCAATTCAAAAGGGTCACCCATTAAGAGGTCCTCTGTCAAGGCAAATGGTTCTCCGTGGTAAGGGGTCACCAATGAAGTCTTAAGGTGAATCACTATTGCCTTTTCTGCAGACACCTCTACTGAAGTTGGACACTGGGAAATGCTTGACAGTCACTATTTGGACACCGAGGGGTCAGAACAAGAAAATCAGGATGCCGCCTCGTAAGTATAACATCCTGATTCTTTGTGAAATTCCTTGGTGGAGATGAAGGGATTTGAACCCTCGACCCCCGCGTTGCGAACGCGGTGCTCTCCCGCTGAGCTACATCCCCACAAACGCGAAGAATACCACCGCGACTGACGAGTGTCAAGGCCGGTAGACGCAAACGTGTCACGAGAACAATCGCCTGAGGTGGCCATTTTTGAGCACGACGCCCAGGTCCCAAGATGAACATCGCGCCCTGTAGAGATCGCCGCTTGCCCGCACAAACCTATGGCCGTCCTTCCTTCCACCGAGGTGATTTTCCGTGCTTATTGTGCTTTAAGGGCATAATCTATTACAATGACCTTCCAGAGCACCAGCCCACTGGAGAACCTCTCTCATGACAAAGATATTTTGGTTCCTTGCAGCAATAAGCACGCTTTTTCTGCTGTGCCAGTGGTACATATTCGTCTCGGTCCGGCGGTATCTTTTTGAGCGATACCAGCCCGTCTCAAGGCGGGTAGGCTACAGCGTGTTAGCCATTTTGGGAATCGCCAATTTCGCGGCCATTCAATTGTCTCTGCAAACCACTTTCGGAATTGAACTCCATGCAGGCAAACAATTTGCGGCCGTAGCTTTCTTCACGTATCTGGGAGCAGTACTCTTTCTGTGCCTGTTTTTCCTGCTCATGGGAGGAATTGCGCAGGTAATTGATCTTATTGGAGCAACTGTTTCGTGGGTCCATTCATTATTAAGGGATCGCGTGCCCCTGCCAATGGGCCAAAGAGGGTGCATCAATGCTGCATGCAGGGCGCGGTCCAAGGAATTGCCGGGAGAGGGGGTAAGCGAGATCGCTCCGCCGGAACGCGCGGCAGTGGCCACTGAACAGGGCAATCCGGCTGCGGCCGACTCCCGCTTAGACACTGAGCCGGCTGTGAGTTCTCCGGCTCGTCCGACGAGACGGGCCTTTCTCAAGTGGAGCGCAGCCGCGGGCATGGTAGCGGTGACGGGTTATGCCGGTAATGGACTAGCTGAAGCCTACCGTTCAGCTACGGTTGAGCAGTTTGACCTCTTCCACCCAGCGTTGAAGGGCCTGACCAAACCTTTGACCCTTATTCATATTACCGACTTCCATTTCGGAATGTTCTTTGGAAATCAGGAACTGGAAGCTCTGGTTGATCACCTCAATGCGTTGGAGGGCGACGCTCTCTTGATCACAGGCGATATTTTCCATTCTCCGCTCACACCGGTGGAAAGCGCAGCCTCGATCCTCAAGAATCTAAAGCAAAGGCGCTTGGGGAATTTTGTCGTCCTAGGGAATCATGATTTCTACGCAGGCGAGTGGCGCTCTGTAGCTGCTATTCGGGAAAGCGGTCTGGAGTTGCTTCGAAACCAATGGCTGACTTTCAACGAGGGGAACACACGTATTCATCTGGGCGGCATCGACGACCCCGTTGACAACTGGATCTGGGGCGCGAATTTTCCCGAATTTTCATCTTTTGCCGAGAAGGCGCCTCAGGCCGACGGATTCAGGATATTACTGTCTCACAGGCCGAGTGTTATGCCTCTGGCATCTCGAGCCGGAATGAATTTGGTTTTGGCCGGACACACCCACGGGGGTCAAATAATCCTGCCGGTTCCAGGCAATCGAGGACTGAGCCTGGCGCGCGTCGCGTCACCGTACACCCATGGCTGGTACCGTTCGGGATCGAGTCGAATGTACCTCAGTCGTGGAGTTGGTTTGACCTTCATACCGTGGCGAGTAAACTGCCCGCCGGAGATCTCGGTTTTCCATTTGAGGCCCGCGGTGGACGGCAAAACGAAGATAAGCAGAACCGATGGTGCAATCACAGGGGTTTAGATTTAAGGGCATCGTCATCTCTCGGGCAGGCATGTTAACAATCTGTCGGAATGCAAACAACTCGAATACGAGTGCGTTTTCAAATGGTGAAAACGACCTCGGAGCAAAATCAGCACTGACCTGGTGCCCAGGTCAGTGGTACCCAACAGCCATTCAACATCGACCTTGGGGTGCCACGGACCTGAGTTCGCTCATGTCCGTGCTTGATCTGGCAAATTATTCACTGTTTGAACGGGACCTGGTACAGGTCTCGGGGGACATTAGGCAATGACTAACGAAAGCACTTCGGAAAGCCATAAGAAATTGGCGGAGCAGGGTTGGCAACGCCGGTTCACAGCGGAAGAACCCCGCCTCTCGGAAATGAAGGAATTGTACGAATCGCTGGGTCTGGAAGTCCTGATCGAACCTGGAATGCCCGAAGATGATGAAGAGTGCCGGAGCTGTTTCGATGAAGTCGGTTTTGAAGACAGGTACAAGACAATCTACACCAGGGGCGAAGAGAAACCGGGCAACAGACCGGACGAAGACCTCTTTGGCTGACCGTAGTACCGGGACCTGCCGCGGCAGGAAGGCAGGCCTCCAACTTGCCTATTTAACCCCTTCAATCAGTTGATCCATGTGCTGTCCCTCCCGCGTCATGCGGACCCCCCTGAAGCCTGCCTGTTCCAGATCTTCCCGGATTTCTTGAAAGGTGAAACAATCGCCGCCGGTAGTAGCTGCGAGCATGTTTACCGCGAAAATCGCGCCCTCGGCCGGGTGAGTGCGAGTCATGTCCATGACAAAATCGCGAATGAGTATGACGCCCGCCGGCTCAAGACACTCATGTATTTTTCGGAAAAGCTCGCGATTAACCTCACGGCTGTTGCTGTGAATAATGGCTGACAGAAGTGCCAGGTCATGCCCCGCTGGGAGGTCGTCCTTCATGTAATCTCCTGCCACCAATTCCACTCGGTCGATGTAGCCCTCGTCCGTGAGCTTCTTACGAGCCATTTCAATTACCAGCGGAAGATCGAAGACCGTGGCAGTCATGTGCGGCGCGGCTTTAAGAAAAGCCACGGCATAAGTTCCAGTGGCGCCTCCGACGTCAAGCACGCGCCGAAAACGGGTCAAGTCCACGGAACGCGCTATTTCGCCTGCCCTACCGCGGCCGATGACGTGCATAGCTCCGATAAAAGCTTCCATGTCTTCCTTGGAACGTGATTCCTTGGTCGAATAGTAAGGGCTATTGCCCGTGCGAACAATCTCGGTAATATGTGACCAACTGTTCCACATTCGAACCCTGTGGAGAATCATGGGCAGAACGGTTTTATCTTCGTCATGGGTCAAAAATTCCACCACCGATTCCTCGACCGTGTAGCGTCCGTCAGCAGTTCGGGTCAAAAGGCCTTGAGCTGCAAGCGCGTCCATGAGTATCCTCACTCCGCGAGGATGCCATCCTTCGGTTGCGCACAGGTCCTCCACTGTCCGAAAGCGGCCTTTCAGTTTGGTAAAAAGATCCAGTTCAGCGGCGGTCAATAAGATCCTGGATAACTGGAAGGCAGCACCCGTCTCCAGCAGTCGTTCGGCGTTCCATTGTTCAGGCATGTTGGATTTCCTTTGTTTATACCGTGTGGCTTAATCCGGTCGCGCACGCGCTCGGGCGGTAACGTAACCCGAGATAGTCGCGCCAACAATTATTCGCTCACAATTTATATGTGCCTTGTACCTGCGACTTGACAACCGGTTTCTTGAGGTTAGTCTGATCATAAGGCACATTGTTAAAAGAGGCTAAACCATGAAATACGTAATAGGAGCATTCATCGGCGCAGCAGCGGGATTCGGGATTTACCTGGTGAGCTCGACCGCGGGCGCTGGATGAGCTTTATGGTGCAATCCGATCGCAGCTGTCTCCATCGGGACCGTGATCGGCATAGCACTCTCCTCCGGGTGAGGTTCGGTACGGGATGACATGGCAGCGACTGCGGTAGGACGAGGGTCGCATCGCGGACACGGGACTGGTTGAGTCGATGACCTTTCTGCTTTATTTGATGCATTAGCAACGACATATTGTTATTTGATATGCCTTGACAATACTCTCTCACCATAATATCTTTCCTTCTGTCCGGGCTTGGCGTGTTACTGGAGGTCCCCAGACTAACAGCCGCACATCACAGCCAAAATCCATGAGGCCAAATTGCCGGACGCAATCAGATGATTGAACACCAGCATTTTGCTTTCACGGCCGGTCGTTCTTCCTTCGGCCGTTCGCATCTTGGATGCAACCTGATTCGGGATCGCGGATGAAACCATCTCGAAAGGTGCAGAGAGGGTTCGGAATTCACCCTGATTGGGCGGCTTCATTGAACAATTTGCAGATCGTCCTGGTGGGAACGACCCATGCCGGGAACATTGGAGCGGTCGCGCGTGTCATGAAAAACATGGGTTTGAGGAAACTTATCCTGGTTTCTTCAACTGCATGCGGGCCTGAGACCGAAGCTTTTTCCAGGTCATCGGGGGCCTATGAGATCGTGGAGAACGCCCGCAGAGTGGAAAGCCTGGAAGAAGCGTTGGCCGAATCCCTCATGGCTGTGGGCATGTCCGCAAGGCTTGGAGGAAAAAGAGTCACGGCACAAGCACCGGAGGAATTAATGCCCGTGGTCATGCACCGAGCATTGCAGGAGCCCGTTTCCATTGTCTTCGGCAGAGAGTCCAGGGGCCTGACCAATGAGGAGATGAAGCTTTGCACTCATCATATGATAATTCCGACAGATTCTGATTTCGCGTCCATGAATGTGGCTCATGCAGCCGCGGTAGTCTCTTACGAAGCGTTCAAAGTCGCTTGCCGGCCTGTGGGCTTTCAGGCACAAAAATTCCTTCCTGCATCCGTAAAAGCGCGTGAACAGATGTACACCCACATCGAGAAGGTGCTTTCTCGAGCGGGTTTCTTGGACCGCTCCAATCCTCTGCGTATGATGCGGGACATCCGTCGAATTTTGAACAGTGCTGAAATGGATAATCGCGATGTCACCATTATTCGCGGTATTTTCCGTAAAATCGATAACATGGCCAGACTAGCTGAAAGAAAGATAAGGACCTTGGAGAAGACTTTGCCCGAATCTTCTCCTTGTGGTCTTGAGTCATGAAATCGCGTTTGGCTCCTGACAAACATCCGAGGCTGCAAAACGGTTCGTCATAATGGCTTTGCCTCTTCCTGAAATCGATCCTGTTCTGGTCAGAGTTGGCCCCGTGGAAATCCGGTGGTACGGCTTCATGTACCTGCTGGGGTTCGCCGCGGGGTACCTGGTCATCAGAGCGGAGCTTCGGCGAAAGAACGGCCCGATTCCCGTGGAGATGGCGGACGATCTGCTTTTTTATCTGATCGTGGGGTTGTTGGTCGGCGCCAGGATGGGATATGCGCTTTTTTACAACCTTGAAGCCTACGCGCAAGCGCCGTGGGAAATTTTGGCCGTGTGGCATGGCGGGATGAGCTTCCACGGTGGATTGATCGGCATGGTGGTTTCCGGTTGGATTTTTGCCCGTAGACAGGGGGCGCCTTTTATGGAGCTTGCCGACATCGGAGCATTGTCTGCCCCGATCGGGCTTATGCTGGGCAGAATCGGGAACTTCATCAATGGGGAACTGTTCGGGAGAGCCACTGCGTTGCCGTGGGGCATTGTTTTTCCAGCGGGCGGCCCTTTTCCCAGGCATCCTTCGCAGCTTTATGAGGCCTTGCTCGAGGGACCGCTGCTCTTCGGCATTTTGTGGTGGCTTAGGGTCCGTACGAGGCGACCTGGCGAGGTCTTGGCTGCTTTTCTTGTAGGGTACGGCTCATTTCGATTCATCGTTGAGTTTTTTAGAGAGCCAGACCCACAGCTAGGGTTCATTTTCGCGTGGGCAACGATGGGGCAGATTCTCTGCCTGTTTATGATCCTGGTGGGAATCGGGCTATTCGCTTATCTGCGCAAGAAATCCCGTTCGTCTCCTGGTTGAAATGCAGCCGATCAACTGATCATCCTGCATTCGGCCGGTCCAAGAGATCCCGGGAGAGGTTGAACCGGAGATTAGACTTTGATTACTAACTCATTGATTGTCAGACTGAAGGGATTGTGATGGAGCTACTCAGCAAACGCCTTTTGGCCACGGGAGCCTTTCTTCTCCTTCTTTCAATGCTGGCCTTCCCCGATCCGGCGCGCAGCCTGACCATGACTCCTCCGACCGAAAGCCCTTCGGTAGCTTTCCAAGGGACTTTCCTCGAGAAAATAATGGGAGGCGGAAGCGCCCTCCGGTTGAATGTGGAAACACCGGGTCGGCCGGAAATATGGCCCAGGAAACCCGCGGAACAAGTTCAGGCACCGGAAGCTCCGGAGCCGCCCGCGGAGTCTCCCCGAGAGACCTCACAGCCTGCGGCCCCTGTGCCGGATGCCACCACCGGAGGAGCGGCGCTCGAAGGGGAGCAGCAGCCCGAAGTCAAAAATACTGACGCGGCTGAAAAACTCCGTCCAGTCCCGGAACCCAAAGATGCCAAGAAAGCGGAGCCCGCTTCCGCGGTACTGAAAAAAGCCGCGGAGTTCCTGAAGCAGAAGGACTATGAGGCAGCATTGGCCCAATACCAGTTGGTGCTGAAGAAAGGGTCTTCGCCTGAGGATCAGAAACTCATGGCCGCGGCGCTTAGCGGGGCCGCAAGCGCAAGCCATCATTTGAATCGTGACAAAGAGGCGTTGAACTATGTAAACCGCGCCATAATACTTAACCAGTCGTTGAAAAATGCTAAAGAGCGCAGCCTGAATTATCTCCTCTCCGGCCGGATTCTCATGGCCCAATCGAATTACTCGCTAGCCCTCAAGTCGTACGAGGAATCGCTGAAGATACTCCCCACGTCGGAGTCCTCGGAAATGCCACGCTTATTGGAGGAGATGGCCACGTGTTTGATGCGGCTGGACAAATACTCCGACGCGTTGAGCACCCTAAATCGCCTTCTATCGGCCTTTGCCAAGGAGAAGAACGACGCTGAAACGGCCAGAATAAGCCTGATGGTGGGAGAAATCCAAGTCTCACGATCCGACTTCCGTTCAGCGAGAAGTAATTTCCAGAAAGCCGAGAAGATTTACAGAGAGATGAACCGGGGCCAGGAAGCAGGCGAGACGCTATTCAGAATGGCATACATAGATCAAATCCTCGGTGATCTAAAATCCGCCCAACAGGCAGTGGAAGAGGGCCAGGCGCTTCTCAAGGAAAATGGGGATGTAAGTGTGAATGGCCTGCCATTGATGGTCAAGGGCATGGCCGCGTACAGCGAAGGGAAGATTATTCCGGCCGTGAAGAGCCTTACAGCAGCCCTTAACCAGTACGAGAAGGCCGGCGACCGCATGATGGCCGCCAGGGTGAGGCTTACCCTTGCAAACCTTGAAATGGACAGATCCAACCTGAAGTCCGCTCTCGAAATGGGAGGAAGGTCACTCGAAGAATTCAGGAGCTTGTCCGCAGCCGGCAGCGAATCTGCCGCCCTTAATTTAATAGCGGAAGTCTATTTCCGTCAGGGATTTGTTCAGAAGTCCCTTGAATACGCTCAGGAATCATTGGCAGTCGCCAAGAAAGTGGCTGATAGAAATCAAATGGCGCACTCCCGAGTCCTTCTGGCCGATATCCACAGCAGCCTCGGAGACGTGGAATTTGCTTCCAAACTGCTGAAAGAGGCCGTCGAAGAGGCCAAGGCCGGTGTGAATCGAAGAATAAAGGCCCAGGTTTTGCTGGCGGTGGCTCGTTTCCGTTTGGCCCGAGAGGCCTGGGACAAGGCGCTTCAGGACGCTGCCCAAGCGCGGGCGGATTTCCAGGAAATCAACGACCGCCGGGGCATGGCCGACGCGGACCACCTGATGGGCCTGGCTTACGAACTGCGAGGCGAGCGGGATAAGTCGTTTAGTCTGCTTCAGGCTGCGTTGAACGAACATCGCGCCCTGTGGGACCGCTTCGGAGAGGGGCGAGATTTAACGGCACTGGGAGTTCATTTCAAGAATTTGGGCGATCATGACAAGGCCTTGGAGCATTTCAGCAACGCCCTGAACCTCCGCAACGGGATCGGTGACCGCCGCGGTTACGCGGCTAATCTAGCCAACATTGGGAACTTGAAGCGACACCAGCATCACTCGGCCGAAGCCTTGAAGAGTCTGGAAGACGCCCTGGCAGTGTATCGAGAACTGTCAGACAAGAAAGGCGAAGCTGACATCCTTACCAATTTGGGCAACGTTGATGCGGCCAGAGGCATGCAATCCGCGGCTCTGGAAAAGTTCACGATGGCACTCAAACTCCATCGAGAGATTCGTGACACGCGAGGCGCGTCCACGGATTTGGCAAGCTTGGGCAGGCTGTACCTGGCCAAAGGGGATTTGCAGAACGCGGCCTCAAATCTGGAAGAGGCTCAAAAGCTAAACAAGCGGATCTACAATCCCCGGGGCGATGTCGCAATCTTGTCGGAACTGGCCATGGTCCATCGAGCGAAAAAGAATTCACAGGCGGCCCTTTCAACCTTGAAGGCAGCCCTGGAACTGGCCGGTCAGATAAATGACTCACGCGCGGTGGCTTCAATAAACTTAAAACTCGCTACAGTCCTCGAAGATTCCGGCGAACACAATAAAGCCCTTGCCCTGCTGGGAGAAACCCTGGCAACCATGCGGCAACAAGAGGATCGGATTGGAGAGCTTTGGGCCCTGGGGAGCATTGGAGTCATCCAGGCCAAGCTTGAAGACTATGAAAGTGCGCTGGCCAGTCTGCAGCAGGCTGCTAAACTTCAGCAAGAATTGGACCTCTCTGCATCACAATCTCGTGATCTGGATTTCCATCTTGGGGAAATCTATGAAGGGTTCAGAGACTATGAGCGGGCGTTGGAACACTATCACAAGGCTTTGGCAGTGTCACAAAACCCCGGAAACGACTCGGGGCTTGGAAAAATCTATGACCGCATAGGCAACATCTATTACCAAATTGAAGAGTACGCAAAAGCCCGAGACTTCCTCGAAGATGCGCTCAGAATACATTCCGAAACCCGCAACGTGGCGATGCAGAAGACCGAGTTGATCCGACTCGGTGACGTTTTAAGTAAACTTGGGGACTCTGAGGCCGCACTTAGGTATCAACTCAAAGCCCTGACCCTTGCTCGGGAAACAGGGGACGAACGCACCGACGCCCTAATATTGACTCGCATCGGCACGCTCTATCAGATCCTGGGCCGCCAGCGCACCGCGCTGGAACATTACAGAGAAGCCTATGAGAAACGAACGAAAGTTGGCGACAGGAGAGGGGTCAATGAAAACCTTCTCCAGATAGCTCTGGTTACATCTATCCTCGGAGATTTTGAAGAGGCAGTGGCAGACTTAAAGCGCGCTTTTGAGATAGCCCAGTGCTCCGAAGACAGGAGCATGCTGTGGAAGGCCTATTTCATCATGGGACGCACCCTGGAGGGGAAGAAAAGCCCCGGAGAAGCGCTAGAGTCGTACAGAAAGGCAATTACCATTCTGGAGGCCATGGAGGCCGATATCATCGGAGAATCCGACGAAGACGATTTTATTTTCGGTGGAAAGAAGGCACTTTTCGAGACGACCTTGCGTGTTCTTATGAATCTGGCAAAGAAGGATCCGGACGGAGCGTACGATCAGCTGGCTTTGAGAATAGTGGAAAAATTGAAAGCCGCGGCATTCGAGAATGCTCTGTCAAGGATCAATGTGGACGGTTTCTCGGATTTGCCTCAAGAGCTGCTGCTGAAGGAAAAGAGTCTCCGACTAAGTCTGAGAAGACTGAACAGCCACCTGGCCGAGGAACTTTCCAAGATTAATCCGGACCAGGCAGCGATTAAGAAATTGTTGGACGAACGCAGGGCCAAAGAACAAACCTTCATGGCTCTCAAGGATCGCCTTGTCAAAGAATATCCCTCTTATGCAGACCTGCGCTACCCTCGTCCCGTCTCAGTCCACCAACTCCAACAGAGTATCGTGGATCAGGATGAAGCGATTCTCGAATTTATGGTCACTCGGAGCCGCACTTACCTGTTCGCCATCGACAAGCACCGTTTTTACACGCACTCTGTCGATTACGCCACCAAGGACCTGGAAAGGGATATAGACGCACTGACCAGACCTCTTTATCGAGCGGACACGCAGGCGAGTTGGGACCCCTCAGTTGCTTACAGGCTTTATTCGAAACTCATCAAGCCGGTGGAGTACTTTCTGGCAGGAAAGAAGACCGTGATGATAATACCTCACGGCCCTCTGTCCTCACTCCCCTTTGAGTTGCTCGTCGACTCGCAGGCCCACTCAACGAAGCGGTTCTGGTCCGCCTCGGAGCGCCCCTCTTACTTGTTGGAGAAATATGCGTTTTGTTACGCCCCGTCCGCCGCGTCTTTGTCTCACATCCGAACCCGTAAGCGGGACAAGAAACCAGGATGGAACCTGGTAGCTTTCGGCGACGCGGTCTATTCCGACCCGGAAAAAAAGAAGGAATTCAACCCTGGCGCTGACAAGCTGATGGCCATGTTCACCGGTGGGCCGCGAGGCGCACGAGGAAACGAGCTAAAGCCCTTGCCCGGGGCTCGTAAAGAGATCTCGGAAATCGTCAAGATCGTGACAGGGCCTACGCAGACTTACCTCGGACCCCAGGCTACGGAAACTTTATTCAAGAAGGCCGACTTGAGCCGGTACAATTACGTGCACCTGGCGACTCACGGCGTACTTCTGAGTGGAGCAGGAAAGTTTCAGAATCAACCTGCGATCCTATTTTCCCTGTACGGCGATCAGGAAAACGACGGGTTCCTTCAAGCAGGCGAGGTGTTCGGTCTGAAGCTGAATTCCGATCTTGTGGTCATCTCGTCTTGCCTTTCTTCGGAGAAGACTCAACCCGGCGAGGGCGGCGCCATGCTGGGCTTGGCAAGGGCGTTTCTCTTCGCGGGGACGGACTCGGTAATTTTGAGCATGTGGCAGGTGAACGATGAGAGCACGGCCAAGCTTTTCATAGAAATGTACCGAAACCTTAAGGAAGGGTCCAAGTCTGACGCGCTTCGCCAGGCCAAGTTGACCCTCTTGAACAGTCCTGGAACAAGCCACCCATATTACTGGGCCCCGTTTGTTCTTATGGGAAACTGGAAAGTCAGCTTCCGTCCGTCATCAAATGCCGAAGACCCTAAAAACATGCGCTTCAAAGGTGTTTCCACATGGCGAAAGCTGCTTAGCATGTAGCCCCCCCGATCAGGGTTGTCTCCACGTGACCCAAATACGCCGGACAAACGCATTCCCAGTCCTCATGAGGGGACATTTCTCTTGACACTTGGATGCGATTTGTCGCTAAATGACCAGAAGAAAGTCTGGACGCTAACGGAACACGGTGTAAATCCGTGGCGGTCCCGCCGCTGTAATCGGTTACGAACCCCGCATATCCACTGTCCGGTCTAAGCCGGATGGGAAGGGCGGGCAGAGGTCGATCCGAAAGCCAGAAGACGGGCGTTTAGACTAGGGTAGAAATGATGGAAAAGTAGAACCCTGCACCTTCAAGGTGTCAGGGTTTTTTATTTCTTGGAGACGAAGGGAGGTGATGAAGAAATGAAGGATGTCATAGCCTATCGGAAGACCTGCTCCGCGGACGGTACCGGATTATCCCATTATATCCTGATGGGAACCAAGACCACGTGATGACCTGATAACCCGGCGGGGGTGTGGGGCAACCTTTCACCCCCGTTGAAAAACTCGGAACTGCACCAGGGGATGGCTTATGGAAATGGATAAGAATGTCAGCAATTCCGCTTCCTCGAGCGGTAGTTATTTCAATACGGGCAACGGGCCAACCATTCAACTTATCGACATCGGACACCGTGACTACGTCGCGGCAATCGACCCGGACACGGCGTTTTGGTCTCTTTTGAGAAAAGAGAAAATCAGCGAAGCACTTGACGCCTCAAGTCATCTCATGCAGGAGTTCCGCAAGAAACGAGGCACTTTTGCTCAAGAAATGGAACTTCTTCGGTTCGGTCTCCAGCCTTCCGCTGTCTACTTCAACCCCACTGAACGGTGCAACCTTAACTGCTCCTATTGCTATATCCCTGCAGAGATGCGACGAGATGGCTCCCAAATGTCTCAGGAAGAACTTATCAAGGCCTTAGGAATCCTGAAGAAGTATTTCAGCAAGGTCGTACCCGACGGAAGACTTCCTCAAGTGGTCTTCCATGGTTCGGAACCGATGCTTGCCCGCGATACGGTCTTTGCCGGGATCGAAAAATACAAGGATGATTTCAACTTCGGGATTCAAACGAACGGCACGCTCCTGGACGATGAATCCATAGAATTCCTGACCTCCCGTGGCATCGGCATAGGACTCTCGCTGGATGGTCACGAGAAGGCCGTGGCAGACCTGACCAGAAAGAACTGGACGGGTGAAGGATTCTTCGGGAAGGTCGTCTCGGCCATCGAGAAGTTGAAAGGATATCCGAATTATAACGTAATCTGTACGGTCACGACCCAAAACATGGAATATCTCACCCAAATCGTGGATTTCCTTCACCGCATGGAAGTTCCGATCGGGATGCTCAACCCTGTGAGATGCACGAGGCAGGGTGCAAGGGACATCAAGCCCCCGGATTCAGACCTCTCTGCGCATTATCTAAAGGCCTTGGAACGCACCTTCGAGCTTTACCAAGAGACAGGACGAAAGCTAGTAATAGCCAATTTTGCCAATGTTCTTGTAAGCATAGTTGCTCCTCTTGCTCGGAGGCTTATGTGCGATATTTCGCCTTGCGGGGGAGGAAGGTGCTTTTTCGCGGTCGGAGCAAGGGGTGACCTATTCCCATGCAGCGAGTTCGTGGGGGTGCCGGAGTTCAACGGAGGGAATCTTTTCAGGGACGATATATCGGGCGTGTTGAAATCCGGGCCTTTCAAATCCGTCACCGGAAGGAGGGTGGAAGACATTACTCCGTGTTCTGCCTGTGCTGTCCGTCATTTTTGCGGCTCCCCGTGTCCCGCGGAAGCTCATGAAATGAATGGGGGGATGAATAGGCCCGGCGCCTTCTGTGAGCTGTACGAAGATCAGGTTCGTTACGCCATGAGGCTTATCGCCGACGGGAGAGAAAACGCTTTTCTTTGGGATGGGTGGGATTCGGGAACTTCAACGACGTTGGACATTTCTTCGCTGTGACTTAGGCTTTGAGATCGCTACCCGCCTGTAACGACGAGACGTACCAATGTTTGGAGCTGGCGTAGGTCCTTTTCCGATATCTTGTTAATGGCAAATCCCGTCACACAGGTCCCATCTGTTGGATCGGCAAAACGCCACCGACAGTAGCCTTGGAATTCGAAAGAAGAGAACTGACCGAATTCATCACCGAGAATGACCAGGGTCTTCAGGTCTCCTTCGTTTGCCTCAATACCCGTGACGCTGACGCCCTCTTCGGATATGTCCCGCACCATCCCGTGGATCTCGGGCCGAGTTATTTCATAGATAGGCAGTTCAAAATCGACTTCATGTCTTACGAATTCACGCGTCGCCAGAAATTCGCGAGGTTCCTCGATGAGGGTCTCCGGTTCGTCAGCCGATCTTATCCCTCGTGCAGCGAGGATCTTCTTGCTGGCCTGGCGAAGCATTTCCTCTGACAAGTTGTACTTCTTCATGAGGTCCGAGTTGCTCATGCCTGCACGGATGTCCGCCAGAATTCTTGCTATGTTAAGCTTTCGAGAAACCGGCCTCAAGTCCGGCTCCAGAAGGTTGGCCTCGATCAGCTTCTCATAGAGCTTCGTCAGGCCTTTGTCGGAGAGCCTGTATTTCTTCTGAATCGCCGTCTCGTCCATCCCGGACCTAATGTCCTGAAGAACTTCCTTCACCGAGACGCTACTTACGGCCATTTCTTCACCCCGTTCGGTGGTGTCATACCAACCTCCATGGCGCAAAGCGCCACAACGAAGCATGAAAACGCCGGTAGGACCGTCCCGCGCTGAACGCGGGATTCCCGGTTGCTTTCGGGGCGTTTTCAAAGGAATGCGCGTTCAAAGAAGTTACATTAGCAATGGCCGGCATCCCGCGGGACCGGCACTACTATTGTGTGGTGGCGGTCCCGCGAGATGGCCGCCATGTTCATTCACTTTTACGAAAGTCCGTTGGTATTATTCCCTATCTTACGTGATAATCTCGGCGGGCCAAACAAAAAAGGTTCTCCGGCTCACCTTTTCGAGTGCCCTTCGTGTCACTGGAGTGCGGTGGCGTGACGCCGCCTGCGCAGATTGAAGAACAGCTTCCCTAAGACCGAATATAACGATTTTGCATCCTGAGTCCATTTTTGGGACAGATTGCGAAGCAGCGTCTGGTCCCGCGTAACAGAGAAGAAACAGGTCATTATCCCCTCAACAACGCCGCGGCCGGTGCGGTGTTTGCGCCGGACCAAGCCGGTCTTCTAGTTTCGCGCGTGTGACCACTCCCTTCCTTTTCAGCAGGAAGCGTCCGCTTTGTTGACATGAGGATTGACCTTGGGTCAAGTGTCGGATATGCTTACCCATGACATCAAGAGCTTCTTGGTGAGACGAACGCGGTCCTGCAACCGCTCCGGACGACTGGTGCGCAGCAGATCCGGATCCGTTTCACTGCCGCGCGGTCGAAATCCTGTCAGCCCCATAACGGCCCGATTTTCGGAGCTTCGCCAACCTGAAGCCCCTGCCTTTAGTCCCCGGAACCTTGGAGGCCATGTGAAGACAAGAGCCTATTTCAGACCTACCACCCTGCTCCTGGCAACGATAATCTGTAACCTGATAGTTTTTGGGGACGCCCTGCCCGGCGCTTGCCGGGAAATCAGGATCGGCATGTCCGCTGCCTTTACGGGGCCGACCCGGAGCTTGGGCATAGAACTGTATCGCGGGAGCATGGCGTACTTTACCCACGTCAATGAAGCGGGCGGAGTCTTTGGGCGGAAAATCAAGATCATAGCTCGTGATGACGGATACAATCCCGTACCCACCATTCACAATACAATTCAGTTGGTCGAAGAAGACGACGTAAATCTCCTCTTCGATTATGTCGGGACCCCGACAGTAACGAGAATGCTGCCGCTGTTGAAAACCTATGGTAGCCACCGCGAGGTGTTGCTCTTCTTTCCGTTCTCCGGCGCTCAACCGCAGAGAGAGGGGCCTTACGGGCAGTACGTATTCAACCTGCGCGCTTCGTATCGTCAGGAAATAGATGCCCTGGTCGACTATCTCGTGTCCAGGGGAAGGACCCGCATTGCGGTTTTTTACCAGATCGATGCGTACGGTCGCAGCGGCTGGGAAGCGGTCCACAGGTCCGTGGCCAGATTGGGTTTGCGTGTGGTGGGTGAAGCCACTTACTATCGCGGAACTCGATATGACGCAGACATGAAGCCTCAGGTGAAGATACTCAAGGGATCGAGTCCGGACGCCGTTATCTCCATCGGAGCATATCAGGCTTGCGCCGCGTTCATTCGAGATGCCCGAGACGGCGGGTTGAATATTCCTATTGCAAATGTCTCCTTTGTGGACAGCCAGAATCAACTCAAACTTCTCCTTCGCACAGGAGAATCCGCGGGTCGAGACTACACTTTCAATCTGATCAATTCACAAGTGGTACCTAGCTATGAAGAGGCAGAGCTGCCCGCGGTCAATGAATATCGTGAACTGATGACAAAATACGACACCATGCCTCCACACCCCCTTGTACAGCAGGCCTACGAACCGGACAAATACAGTTTCGTCAGCCTGGAAGGCTTCCTCAACGCGAAATTGATGGTGGAGATCCTCCGCAGACTAGGACCCAATCCCCCTCCCAGGAGCGCCAAAGCGGTGGTGGAGGGAATCAAAAATTTTGATTTGGGTATAAATGTTCCGGTAAATTTTGGCCCGGAAAGGCATCAGGGGTTAGACGCTGTCTTCCTGACCACCGTTGAAGAAGGTCGATTTGTAACCATAGGTGACGGGACAGTACGGGAGAAGTAACATGTCCAAACTATTCAAAAAGACCCTGCTGGCAATGATCCTCCTCTTTGGCGTTATCGCCACGGTGATTTCCGGTTTTGCCGGATGGAGTCTCTACGACAGGATCATAGACGAGTACGAGAGCAAGGCGGTTGCGATAGCCAGTAACATCGCCCATTCCAGTATGGAAATCATTTTGAACAGAGATGCATCGACGATTCAGTCCATCGTCGATCAATACAATGAGATTAAAGGACTCGCATACGTCCTGGTAGTTCATCACAATGGCGAAGTCCTCTCCCACACTTTCGCCCCCCACGTTCCTTACGAATTGCAGAAGCTGATCGAACGCCCTCGAGAGCGCAAAGAAGATGTGATAGTGACCAAGGTCCGCGTGGGCGGTTTCAAAGACCAGCCAATAATGGAGGACCCTCTTGGAAATCTCCTCCTTCGCGTTTTGCAGTGGGTCCGCCTCAAGGATCAAGGAAACGTTCTCGACGTTTCGTCGCCTATACTCTCGGGAGCGGCAGGTTACGTGCACGTTGGCATGCACCTCGACGGCGTGGAGTCATACACCTGGGCGACCATACTCAAGCTTCATTTAGCCACATTTGTGATCTTCGTGGTGGCGGTCGTGATAGCGGGCATGATCACAAACACCATATCTCGTCCACTGGCCAAGCTGACTGAGTACTCCAACAAGGTTGCCAATAGGGAATTCAGCGCGGCCATAGACATCAAGTCAAAGGATGAGATCGGTATTTTGGCCACAACGATGACGAACATGGCTTCCGAGATTCAGACCCGCGTGACCACGCTGGAGCAGGAGGTCTCTGATGCCACGCAGGAGCTGGAGGACACTCTCGCCTATGTATCTGCCATTATCGAGAACCTGGCCGATGGCCTCTTGGTGATGGACTCGCAAGGAAAAGTCAGCCGCTGTAATCCAGCCTTACTGCACATTTTGGAACTGGACTATGACCCTCGAGGACATAGTGTGCGCGAACTATTAGGAAGCGAAGCAGCAGATTTTCTCCAGCGCAAGGGATCGGAACTCGCCGAGACCTTCGAGAATATACCCATTGATTCGCGAATCGAAGAGGCATCAAACGGCTTCTTGAGACTCGACCAGCGGCCTGACAATACCATTGAGATCACCGCTGTGGAGAAAAACGGCCGGCGTTTTCCAATCGAATTGGTGGCATCGGCGGTATGCCTGAAAGGCATTTGGCATACCATTGGAATAGTTCGCGACATCACCGTTCGAAAGCGAGCCGAGGAAACCCTTCGACTGAGCGAAGAAAAATATCGCGGGATTTTTGAACACGCGGTCGCGGGCATCTTTCAGACTGACGCGGGCGGTTTCTTAATCAACGCCAATCCTGCGTCTGCAAGAATTCTTGGTTACGAGTCACCTGAGGAACTTCTGGAAGCTGTGAAGAAAGTCGGGGCCAAGATTTACTTGAATCCTCAGCGTCAAGAGGAATTCATACGTTTGATGCAGGAAGGACAGCTTCTCCGCGGTTTTGAGGTCGAATTGCTCCGAAAGGATGGAACGCCGATCTGGGCATCACTCCATGCGCGTCCGATATTGAACGAGCGCGGAGTTCTGCTTTCTACGGAGGGGATACTTCGCGACATCACCGAGCGCAAGCGAGCCCAAGAAGCTCTGCTGGAAAGCGAGAGGCGGTATCGTGAGCTGTTTGACATCTCGCCTGATCCAATGATGGTCCACAAGGAGGGGATTATTCTCTTTGGAAACGATACGGCTGCCAAGTTCCTGCGAGTGGGGCCTGCCGAAGCACTTGAAGGGCTGCCAATACTGGATTTCATCCATCCCGACTTCCGTGAATCAGTAGGTCACAGCATTAATCAGGCGCAACAACTGCGCGTGGCTTCGGCTTTTGCTGAGGTGCAATTCCTGCGGGCGAACGGATCGGTGGGACATCTGGAGTTGGTGGCCGTGCCCACGAGATACAATAATGAAAATGCCGTCTTGTTCCTGGGCCGGGATATTACCGAACGCAAAGAGGCGCAAGATGCACTGCGCACAAGCGAGGAGAGGTTTCGCACCATCTTCGAGATAGCGCCTGACTGTATATTTCTGAAAGATCTCGATCTCAGATATACGAATGTCAATCCGTCTGTAGAAACGCTCCTCGGCATCCCCGCCTCAGAAATCGTCGGGAAACGAGCCGAAGATCTATTTGGAGCCGAAGCGGGGCGGCACGTCAGGGAAGGAGACATTAGGGTCCTCGCGGGTGAAACCATCGAAGACGAACACACTCGGCCCGTGAGAGGGATGTATTTGACGTTCCACGACATTAGGACACCGCTGCGGGATAGCTCCGGTTCTGTCATTGGGGTCTGCAAGTTTTCGCGCAACATTACCGACAGGAAAGGCGTTCAGCGCCCCCCTGTCGCCACCGAAAGGAGCTACACGTCAAAGGCCATGCTGGGAGCCTTGGAAAGAGCCAGACAGGCGGCGGAGACCGACGGCATTGTCCTACTGCTGGGCGAAAGCGGCAGCGGAAAGGACTACATGGCACGCTGGATTCACCGAAAGTCGCAGCGCGCTGACGGGCCTTTCTTCTCGGTGAATTGCGCAGCCATTTCAAGGGAACTGGCGGAGTCGGAGTTCTTTGGACATGAAAGGGGTGCCTTCACCGGCGCGGTAACGCGCAAAAAAGGCCTGCTGGAACTAGCCGAAGGTGGAACCTTACTCCTCAACGAAATCGGAGAGCTTCCCCTGCACTTGCAGTCCAAGCTCCTGACATTCCTCGATACGCGCTCATTCACTCGCGTCGGCGGAGAAAAAGACATTCGGGTCAACGCGCGGCTGATCGCCGCAACTCATCGAGACCTCGAATTGGAGGTCCGTGAGGGACGATTCCTCGAAGCGCTGTTCTACCGGCTCAATGTTTACCCGGTCCGCGTTCCGCCCCTGCGAGAGAGACTGGAAGACCTCCCCATCATGGTCGAGGAAATCCTTCTCAACCTCGCTACCGAAATGCGTCTGACGCAGGTTCCCACGATTGATCCGGAGGACGTTCGCAAGTTGGGTTCCTATACCTGGCCGGGCAACGTCCGGGAACTGCGCAACTTCCTGGAAAGACAGGCGATGCTCTCAAAAGGCGGCAAATTGGATTCGGTCCTCACGTCGGCCCCCTCGGCCACATCGCGTGACTGGTCGCACGAGATCCGCTTCTGTGACGACAACCAGAGCCTGACCACCATCATTGATGAAGTCACGCGAAGCTTTTGCAGGGAAGCGTTGCGTCGAAGCAGAGGAAGCAAAAAGGAAGCAGCCACCTTGCTCGGCATTTCTCGCCAATCTCTTTACCGCTACATCAAGAGTTATGATCTGGAGTCCGAATGTGAGACAGCGCCTGGCGAGAGTTCAGTTATGTGACAGTATCTGGTCGGCGCGTCCTCTTTTGATACGGCTGCAAATTGCGTAACTATTGATTATTACAAGCTAGGCGCAATCCGTGTACCGCTCTCGGTCACGGTGTCCGCTTGTAAAGGCTTTTCCGCCACCTCCTTGGCCGTTGGCTCACCATTCGTAACCTTCCAACATCACCGCATTTATTTACTTGATTTCCGGCTTTAAACTAACTTGGTACCGGATTTGCACTCTTAAGCCGCCAATGGCACCCGAGACCATACAGGATTGTTTACACGGGTACGGGGATACGGTGTTTACAGGAGGCGGCTGAATGACAAGGTTTCTTACGCTTTTGTGCATAGTGATCGTATGCACCCTGCAAACTGCGGCGCTGGCGTCCGAGACGGGAAACCCGGTAGTCGATCCTGTGGCTCTTGGGAAAATCGAACTTCCTTTGGCGGGGAATGAGACTCAGCGCGCATATCTTGGGATCTCCTCCCACTCTGCACCTTCGCTTTCGCAAGTGGGCGCTGAACGTCTCATCCTCGTTATTTTCAACTCCTATTGCACCATCTGTCAGGCCGAGGCTCGCGCGTTGAACATGTTTTACCAGATGATCGAAGACGATCCGGTCCTCAAAGGGCGCACCAAGATGGTCGGCATTGCCGCGGGCAACACCTCGATGGAGGTTGAGGAATTCAGCAAGACCTATGAGGTTCCGTTTCCTGTCGTTGCGGATCCCAATTTCTCTGTAAACCAAGCGGTCACGTCAAGTCTCAGGATTCCCATGGTCATTACTGCCAAAATCTTGAAGGACAAGACTCTGGAAGTGCTGAAGACGCATCTGGGCGAAGCGAAAAGCATGGACGATTTGCTGGAGCTGCCCGTCCGCAGCACCCGCCTCGATCCGGAAACCGGCCCAAGATATCACTGACTCCAGGCTTTCTCTCCAGGGCCGGTTTCTCGGCTTCCGCAATCCTACACATGATATCGGCTAAGGCTTTCGCGTCCGTCTCCGCGGCAGAACGTACCTAAGACAGGCTGGGCCTGCCTTTCACAGATGTCCTAAAGTGTACTCGCGTTTGCGGCGCTGATTCCCACCACATGAAAACTACTTGGCGGCTCGGCCTTCCGGCCACAAATGCGCCTCTGTGCACGCCAACGAAAATCGTCACACCTATAGCGGTTCTCGAAAGTAATCACGGATTGAAATGCAGCTGCCACTGCCGGCTTCATCTTGACTCGCCCCGTAATTTGCGGCGGGGCCATAGGCCGCCCTACGTTTGTAGTCCCAGGCTTGGTGTCATCTCCCGTAGGGCGGCCTATTGGCCGCCGTTGACCCAGGCGCCACTGTGGGTTCATTCCGCGAAAACTTTTGAGAATCACTATATACCCCGTCACGAACGTTATCGCGGAGTGACTCCCGGGTGCCACGGACCTGGGCTCCGCCAGGTCTGTGCCGGCGTTTTTGGAAAACAGTAAGGTTGTCCCGCGCACGGAACACTAAAGTGAAAAGCGAGCCGCCGGTACGGTAAGGCTGGGAATCTTCCGAGTTATCGTGGTGATAGAACCGGCAGGAAGCACGGACCGGGTAAGGCCCAGGTCCGTGGCACCCAATCCAGAAGGGATCGCCTAACATATACCGAGTGCCAAAAGGAATGTCCATTTGGCCAGAAGATAATCAATCTGGTCTTCAGATCGTATCTACGGGGCCTACTTTTCAAGAGCGTTATAACGCCCGTCGTTCCCGCGAAGGCGGGAACCCAGGGAATCCAGCGAGACGCGGGACTGATAGGGGTAGGAACAGCCGGTTACCCGGCCGCTCCCCCCTCCGAACCGTACGTGCGGATCTCCCGCATACGGCTCTCCAGTCGGTAGGTCACCCCATGAGGGACTGACTAACCACAGTAAGGATGTAGTGAGAGAACACCCAAAAGTGGGGAATGACGCCAGTCATTCTCCTCCATTACAGAGGTAGTCAGCGTGAGGTTCCAGCGTAAAACACGGTTGATCCCACTGATGTCAGTGGAGTTCTCCGGCGGTCTAGACCAAACGGCCACTCGATACCGGTGTGTATTCCGTGTGGCTAACTGTAGCCCACCCACCTTCCTGCCTCCCTTGGCTCCACGCCCATTACGGCGCTTCAATGCTACTATGGAGGCTCTGACTCCTGTACACCTCTCTCTGATGTACAGGTCTCCCTGTTTCACGTACTCAACCTTCCAGACCATTCCGTCCCCAACCACCTTGTGTTCCTCAGATGTCGCTTTTGCTTCCGCTACCACGTTTGTCAGCGCATCGGATCTCCGACCTCTGTACCGTGTGTTGTCCTTATCTCGGACGCAGGCCTCAGGAGATCGGTCCAGGCTTCACCATCGAATCGCAGGCTCGCCGGAAACACCCGGCCGAAACGGGTTCGTTATCCTACGGACTGGTCGTTCACCTCCTGTTGCTCTCCACCCCGCCTCACGGCGACGCAGTTACAGTCGGCTACAGGCTGTAGCGTAAACCTGGAGAGGACTTGCACCTCTCTGATTGAGCGCGCTTACAGGCGCACGATTCCTGCCTCCGCAGGAATGACGGAATGGAGTGCTTGCCAATCGGACAAAAATTATGGCAACCGCTATAAAGGGCCACTATGGCTCTTTCCAAAAGCCCTTCCCGAAAGAGATCGTCCCGCGTGGACGGGACACCCCAAATGACACGTGTCGCCTGTCGGAAGCCCTCCTCAAGATCCCGACGTGACGCAAAACCCCAAACCACAGCTGGCTGCATGGGAGTGTATCATATTGTTACACGTGAGAGCTTTGCCGCGTGTCCGGTAGGTTGACATTGGGCGTGTTCAATTATTCAACGGGTCCCTGACCTGCATTCCCCCGATTGGGTGTCCCGAAAAAGAAAATCCGGCAGTTGGTTCAGTTCCAACTAGCCGGATTGTTGATCGTTTCGTGGTGGAGCTGGACGGGATCGAACCGACGACCTCTTGAATGCCATTCAAGCGCTCTCCCAACTGAGCTACAGCCCCAAAGACTTTTAATTATAGGACAGGATGGCTTTGTCTGTCAAACCTTTTGCTAACCGCCGATATTGAGGACTAACCCCAGCAATTCCTTGGGGTCGGCGATTCGGAGAAGGTGATACGGGGGCTCCGAGAACACCTCCCCTTCTTTGACCCTGTGCATCACTGCTTGAACATCCTCGACCTTGATGCCTTTCTTTTCCTTAAGAGCCTCCAGATCGGGATCTTCCCTCAATGACAAAAAGACGAAGATCCTATCTCCCACTTTCTTGTCATCCGACGCATACCCTTTCGTTCCGATCGGAAGCTCCTTGGGATCGTTGGCCCTTATTTTGCCGCTGTCTCTCGGTAACGCCTCTTGAGCTTTGTTTCGCCTCCCCTTTTTCACCGGCGTGGGATAAAGCAGCTCAACGCTCTTGGCCCCCTGACGGAAAACGTACAAGTACCCGTCAACATTGGACACAAACCTCAACTTATATTCGTCACCCTTCTTAAATTCGGTGTTGAAAGGTTGGGGGCCGCCAAACGCTTTTTCGCGCTTGGCTTTCACCAGCACCTGGCTGCTTACGCCTATGATGGGATTAGGGATAACAATTTTCTCCCCTGCCGACATTTTTTGGCCGGCCGGCAGTTCGTTGTACTTGGCCAACCCTTGGGCCAGCCCAGGATTTCCCATCATGTTCTCCGCGACGCTCTCGAAGGTGTCCCCTTCTTTAGCGGGGTACACGCGGGTATCCGGATCATTACCGTCTTTTCGAGGCGTAGCCAGGTCACCCCACGGGAACGCCTCGAAGTATTTGCTCTTCATGGTCAAAGGAGGCTTGGTTTCCTCAATCGGAGGCAGAGGAGGCGGCACATCCGGCTTCTGCAAGTATGCGCATCCAGTAATCAGCCCCAGGATCAAAATGATGATAAATCCAACGAGGGGTCGTTTCATAAGATCCTCCTGGAACGGCCGATGGCGCCGTTCGATCTCACTTGGCAAGTCCCGGGGCAGCAGCGGGTGCGTTGTTCGCAGCGCTGCGGTTCTTCGGTGTAGGCTGTGAAGGCTCGGAAGTTCCCTTCCATTTCGTCACGAATGCGTGGACCTGCTCTTTGATCTGCTTGGGCGAACGAGCGAGGACTTCTTCCGACAGCCGGTGGGCCGGAGGGATCAGTTTCGACGTCTTCACTACCGGCCAATCGGGAATTCCAATCAAAATAGCCTGTACAGTACACGCCACCACGAGAAATCCTGCCACCACGCCCATGGCAGCTCCTAGGCAACGATCCAGCCAACTCAGCCGGGTCAGGTCGATCAGGGCGTCCAATATCCGTCGAATCACTACGAATACGGCCTGTACAGCAACAAAGATAATGACCATCGAAAGAATCATCGATATGTGCGGGTCGAGGGACGAGACCTTATTCAAATAGGGCTGGATCACAGGGTAATACTTGGCCGCAAACAGCGCGCCAATGACAACGCTTGCCAGCGCGGTGAGAGACCGAACAAACCCTTTCCAAATACCCAAAATGAGCGTGACCAGAAGGGTTCCCATTATAAACAGATCGATGAGATTATATGCCTCAATGTATTTCATTTGCTGACCCCTTGTCCGTTGGCCGGCCAGTGAAGCTTCCGTCCTTCGGACGCCGCCGGTAGGTAATCCAAGCTTGGGTCACTCTCCTTGTCCTTCGCTCGGTTGCAGGGCAATGAGGGAGACTCATGGCCACTATGCCATTTAGCGAGCCAAGACACAATCGCACGCGCTTCGATGGCCGCGCCAAGGGGGTGGCTTTCCGATGCCCCTCCACCGGTTGTTCCATACAAGTGTCAAGAGCTTGTCTGACCAATTCCACCCCGTGCACCCGCCTTCCGTACAAACGGTTCCTCTCATTACCTTCTATTACGAACCTAACTATTTGTCAATATAAATCAAAGTGTTCACAGTGAAAGCTAAAGTCATGCCGAATCGCCGGCAACAAACCGAGTCGGACCGGCTGCTATAGAGGCAGGTTTAAGCCGGAGAACTCCTCTTCCGGAAATTTACGGTATTCAGAATCCAGGAACTTGACAGTCTCACTGTCGGGCATGTTATAGCCATTGTTCACATGTAATGCCCGATATGGGCAAGGCTTGGCGGGGACGAGTTCCAACGCTTCCCGGACCGCCTCAGGGAATCTGGGGCAGCGCGGCTATGCACTGCCGACGCGGGGATCGGTTAGGACATTCGAGGCCAAGTGTAAGAACCCCGTGCTATTTTCCAAAGGGAAGAAGGCGCGACAAACAATACCAACCCAGGGGCACACCACAAATATGAAAGCCATCAAGCGAAATGGAGACCGTAGACCGGACGAACTGAGAGCATGGAAAATCGTCCGCGGGGTCCTGGAACATGCAGAAGGTTCGGCCCTTATTGAAGCGGGCAAGACCAAGGTAATTTGTTCGGCGAGCGTCGAGGACAAGGTCCCTCCGTTCCTGAGGAACGGAGGAAAAGGATGGGTCACGGCAGAGTATTCCATGCTCCCTCGAGCCACGCACGTCAGATCGCCACGCGAGCGTGGGAAGGTTGGCGGGCGAACCATGGAAATCCAGCGTCTTATAGGGCGTTCCTTGAGGTCCGTTACCGACCTGGCGGGATTCGGCGAGAGGACAATCACCGTAGACTGCGATGTGATTCAGGCCGACGGCGGCACGCGCGTCGCGTCAATCACCGCAGCGTGGGCGGCATTGCACGACGCGTTCGAGACCTTGGCGCAAATGGGATTGATTGCCTCAATACCGATCTTCGATTCGGTAGCAGCGGTAAGTGTCGGGGTTGTTCAAAATGAGCTTTTGCTGGATCTGGATTACGATGAGGACTCCATTGCCGAAGTTGACATGAACGTGGTAATGACCGGCAAGAAAAAGCTCGTGGAGGTCCAAGCTACCGCGGAAGGGTCACCTTTTTCCGTGTCCCGATTAAATTCGCTGATTCGTCTCGCGCAGGTCGGCGTCGAAACCATCAAGCAGATACAGATGCGCGCGTTAGAATCTCAGTGAACGTCCGGAGTGCGCCCGACAAGTATGGTGGACCCAGGCGCCCCCCTCAATCCCCTAGGGACTCCAATTGCGGACTGTACGGAGGCGTCAAACAAACCGTCTCGGCTACGGTGCCTACGGTCTGCTTCCGGAACCCGACGCGGTCGACTGCTCCTCGCTCCTCTTGCCCAATGCCGAGATTTTTTCCCGAATGTTTTCCTTAATTCTCTCGTCCGTGGTTAGCTGCAAGGCCGACTCATAGTCGGCTAGGGCCTTTTGCTCAAGTCCTTTGGCCAAATATATAAGCGCCCGGTTTTCAAAAAACACTGAATTAGTCGGCTCCAACGAAATCGCCTTCGTGTAATCCTCCATTGCCCGATCAAGTTGTTCGCACTCGTGGAACACCAAACCACGATTGTTGTACCCTATCGCATCACCGGGACTCAGTTCGAGGGCTTTGTTATAATCTGCCATGGCCTTATCGGACTGCTTCATTTTGTAGTACGCGTCGGCCCTCACCCGATAGAGTTCAGCGTTGGAATGGTCCTTGTCCAGCGCGGCGGTAAAATCATCTATCGCTTTTTGAAACTTGCCGCTCTTGTGGAGCGTCAAGCCTCGATCGCGCAGCGCGGGCACAAGGCCCGAGTCGATCTTCAGCGCGTCACTCCACAGCGCCAGGGCTTGCTTTTCGTTACCTTGGCGATACTGGTCCAAACCCCGGCGGTGCAGGTCTTCTCCCGCCAGTTTCCGGAGATTTGCTACCCTATCCTGAATTTCCTTGGTGCCACCTCGTCCCTGGGTTAGCTCCCCGACCTTCATATACGATTCCATGGCCTTGTCGTAAACCTTGTGACGCTCATAAAGCTCACCTAAAGCCAGATAGGCCCTCAAGTTCTTCTTGTTTAAAGCGATAGCCTGTCGGAGGTCCTTAATGGCCTGGTCAGTCTGCCCTTTGTCCCGCTCCACCAAACCAAGAGTCGTATAGATTACGCTGTCCTTTTTAATGTATCTGAGGGCCTTATTCAGGTCCTCTAATGCCCCGTCCAGGTCTCCCTTCTTGTATCGCGCAGTCCCTCGGTTGGCTAGTGCGGGCCCGTAATCGGGTTTGATTTCGAGCGCGCGGCTGTAATCGGCCAATGATTTCTCCAACAGGCCTTTCCTCTTGTGAGCCACGCCCCGGTTGTTGTAGGCCAGATGGTCCTGCGGATCTAGTTGCACGGCTCTGGTGAACAGGGCTATGGCATCGTCCAGCCGGTCCTGCCTGAGAGCTTCCACGCCTTGGTTGTACGGGTCCACCACATCCTGTTGGGGGAAGCACTGGAACGGCACCAGCACTAAGAGAATAGTGGCTAAAAACAATGGCTTATTCATTATTACTACGTTTCCCCTCCAGTTCTGGTCGTTGATTGTTCCCTTAACACATAATACTACTTGGCGTCACCCATCTTTCTTGATGGGGCCATAGGAATCCGAATAATTCCGAAAAAACATGTTGTAATAATTCTTTCAAAATCAGCATGATATACAGCTCAAGTCATCGGTCACCCATCCTTTAATTATAACTCTATACAATCAAATCTTTTTGCTTGACAGGGGTGGGGGGGCATGTTAAAGCCACGTTTCAACGAAGCCCCACAACGGGCTAAATTCAGTATCCTTAGCTTGAGCCTACGCCCTCAAGTCTTATATGAAGGATCTGAACAAAGGAGGATCAGGTATGGTGCTAAGAGTCGCTGCTGTCGTTTTGTGCCTTTTTTGTCTGCTTTTCACAACAATCGCTTCTCAGGGACTGGCGAGCGGGCCGTCGTACTGTGGTCCGGCACCATATACGTGTGCTCCCGCGCCCTGTGCTCCACCGTCCTGTCCTCCTCCAACCTGTGGGCCACCTTCTCCGTTCGCATTATGCGGAGGCATACTCGGGGCATGCACTAGCATTTGCGGCGCGTGTATAGGAATTCCTGCCGCTGTGATGTCGGCCATACTCGCTCCGCCTCCCCCAAGGCCTTGCGGTCCGCCTCCAATGTGTGCTCCCCCGGCTTGCCCGCCGCCTTCCTGTGGGCCTCCCATGTGCGGGGCGTACACTTGTCCTCCTGCACGCATCACCAAGTGCAAACCGGTTTCCTACGCACCCAGGTATGCTCCCTATCCCTATCCGCCTTCAGCCGGCCGGGTGCCGCTCATGATGCAAATGCCGCAGGCTTATTACACTCCAACCGTACCGCCTACAGGTATGGTGTCCCAGGCCCTTGAGATGCCTTTCAGGCTGATCTCCGGCGTCCTGAGCACTCCCTTCGGCTCGTCCTACTACTACGGGCCCTTTGCCGGTGAGCCGAAGACCCCCACGTTCGGGGGATATTGGTGAGGAGACTTCATCCGGATGAGACCTGCCGGAAAGACATAAACGAGCAAACCTGAAGATTAATTGAGTTTTATTACATAACGCGCTTATTTTACGAGCAAGTATCTCAGCCCACGGACGAGGGCCAGACAAAAGGCTGAGAAAGTTCAACCCAGTCAGGCAAGATGTCACCGCTGGCCGGCGGCAAGCTCCTGATCACAGATGAGGGGATAAAGTGGGATCCCCTCTTTCCACAAAACCCCAATTCCTCCTTATCCACGGGGACGCGAGACGTCCCCTTTTTTTTTTTACATTAACCCCGGGCTTTTTGCAGGGCGGCCGTCAAATTGGTGGCGACTTCTCACGCTGAATTGCAGCGGGCATTAGCGAGACTTCCACTCTTCTTTGGTTTCGCGTCTCAGCCTGGCTTTACGATCTTTCCGGAGTTGACGAACCGATTGTTCCTCCTTGATCTTGTCAAACCGCTCCCGTTTTTCCATATCGGCCAACTCCGCCTCCAGCCTAAGCTTTTCGGCCAGAACCTTTGCCTCGTATCTTGTGCGTCGCTGATCCTCGACGAGTATGTCTTCAAACCTCTGCCAATTCTCGCCGCCGCCTCGGCACTCCGCAAAGTGTTTGGCGACAAGCGCGCCCGGAATGGAACAGATGTACATACCGCAGGAGGGGCAGGATTGGGCTTTGCCTTCAGACTGAGGCTCCAGGGGTTCGTACCCCCAAGTCTCTAACTCTTCCGAGGAAAAATCGGTTTCGATCCACAGGTCCCTCCTGCGGAGATATCCCCATCCACGGCGCTCGCACCAGATGGTCTCCAGGATTTTTTCCGGAGCATCCAGGCGGTACGTAAAAGTGGACTGATGAATCCAAATTATTTGTCGGGAGGTCATCGAAGTCTCTGTGCAAAATATGTGTCGTCGCGCACTCAGCATATTATCCGGCGCGTTTTTCGTCAACATGGGTAAGTTAAAGAAACGAGCCCCGCGGACCGATGGTGGGATCGCTCACTTATCGGAATGCGACCGAGCGGCAGCAAAGTTTACTCGCCCGTCGTCGGGGATCGAACAGATCGGTCGCCTTGACAGATCACGGCAGTAATAATTAAGTTGATGGACAGAGCGGAGCATTCTTGACTCCGCATCGCCCATATTGAGGTTCGATTCTTTTTTCGGTGCCCCCTCTTTGCCGGCCAATGCGCTTTGATCGATAGGCGCGGTTGGGATGCTGAGGGTGGAAATTGCTTTTTCGGGGGACTACGAGGTAGCTATGGACAATTTCAAAGATACGCTCCGGATTCCCGGAGTGTTGGTAACAGCTGTTGGGAGCCTGCCTCACAGCGATGCAGGGCAGGCTGTGGATATGATTTGTAAAAGCCTCAAGATTGCTCCCCATGCGCCGCAATTGTCCGCGTCAGACCCTAGGGAGCAGATGTGGATACAGTACACCGAGGGTCTGCCGAGATTCAAAGTAGATTTGGACAATTTGAACTATTTTTTCGATACGTCGGGCGATCCTCTCTCGGATGTGGAGAGGTTCTACGAGGGTTATTTCCAGGTAATGGAAGGGGCCGCGGTAGAAGACTTCGCTATCGGTCCGGATTACGGCAGGGGAATTCACGCGTTCCTGGAGCGGCTGCGCGGGCGGCTGGCGAAGTGCGACTTCATAAAGGTACAGGTCACAGGCCCTCTCAGTTTCGGCCTGACTGTGACGGATGAGAACAGAAAACCGATTTTCTATCATCCTCTGTTCAGAGACGTGGCGGTTAAAGGGATGGGCTTAAAGGCAGTGTGGCTTCTGGAAACGTTCAAGCCCTTTGCGGAAAACGTAATTGTCTTTTTCGACGAACCCAGCCTGAGCGCGTACGGCTCATCGGCCTTTCTCGGAGTGTCTAAGAGCGACGTGATTGAATCACTGGATGACGTTATTTCGATGGTTGCGGACAGAGGAGGGATTGCAGGCGTCCATTGTTGCGGGAACACCGATTGGGGTATTCTGATGGAGACGGCCACTCGAATAATAAACTTCGATGCGGTGGACTACATGGGCTCCTTGGCCATTTACGCTCCTCAACTGGCCGGTTTTCTGGAGCGAGGGGGCGTGTTGGCATGGGGAGCAGTCCCTAATACGGAAAAGGTTGAACAAGAGGCTGCCGATGACATTATTCGCAGGATAAAGGCAGGGATCGATCTGCTGGAAAGAAGCGGTTTGGACCGCGGCGCCCTGACGCAAAGACTGCTGGTGACACCTGCTTGTGGCTGTGCAGGCCTCACCGTAGGACAGACCGAAACAGTCTATGCCCGGCTTTCCGAACTGGAAGAGAGGCTGAGCATCGACTCGCTTCGATAGAAATTTATCCGCTGGAAACGACAAAACCTTCCAGCGGCGAGAGGACTCATAATGGGAAAAACATTGGCCGTTGCAGGCAAAGGCGGAGTCGGAAAGACTTCGTTTACCGCTCTGGTTATCAAGGCGTTGGTTGAAAGGGGCAAAAAGCCTATCTTAGCCATCGACGCCGATTCCAACTCCAACCTCCATGAAGTGCTCGGTATCAGGGAGCCCAAAAGCGTAGGTTGTGTGCGAGAAGAAACACGGAAGGCCGGGGAAGATATTCCCGGAGGCATGACACGGGATCGATTCATGGAGTACCAGATCCAGGCCTCATTGGAAGAAACCAAGGATCTTGACTTCCTTTCCATGGGACGCCCGGAAGGGCCTGGTTGCTACTGCATGGCCAATAACATCTTGCGCGAAATAATTCAGCGCCTTACCTCCAACTACAGTTTTGTGGTCATCGACAACGAAGCGGGTTTGGAGCATCTTTCCCGGAGAACCGAAGAAGAGGTCGACCATCTTTTTATCATTTCCGACCCCGCTCCCAGGAGCCTGAGGACCATCGGGCGCATAGTGGAATTGATAGATGAACTGGGAGGCCGGGTTCACAACAAACATCTGGTGATAAGCCGTGCTCAGGGAGCCCTTGAAGACCTTCCTGAAATGACTCAAACCGAGATCCAACGCCTGCCCTATTCTCCCGAGGCTGTTATTCCGTACGATGATACGCTGGTCAACCTGGATCTCCAGGGTGTCCCCCTGTTACAGATCCCTTCCGAGGCGCCTTCGTACACGGCCGTCAAGAAGCTGCTTCAGGATCTGAACATCTTGAACGGGGCGTAATGGATCGGTACCGGTCCTGCCGGTTCTCATGCTTACGCCGACCCAAAAACTCCAAGACCCGCCACACGTACTTGCTTTCAGACAGGCAACTTACGGGGGAAACTTTTCCGTCCAAAAAGGTTCTCCCCGTAATTTATTCTTTTAAATGCGCATTGGAATAAGGGGGCTCCCCAAGACCCGCGACAGGTGCTCTGGTGAATTGGCCGTTTCAATTACGGGTGGGAAATTTCTTGACTTCCCGGATAACTCCTCTATACTAGAAACTGAATTCATTTTTCTTATGCTTTTTGATTATGGTGGAGGTACTTGGGCTACCTTTTTTTGCGAGTATGGTTCTAGGTTTGTAGGGAGAGTGTTATGGTCTACACGGACGCCCAAGCTTGGTTGGACGCTCACGAGCTTATCGAATGCAAGCCGCTGAAGGGTCGCTGGACCCGCAAAACATGCCTGGAAATCTCCAGGCGAGGACGCAGGATGCCGCGAAATGCTAAATCCCAATTGAATGCCTTGTCCTCGCGGACGCTCCCCTGCGCGAATTGCCCGATTCTGGCGGCGCTTGAAAAGTAGTCTTTCGCTCATTTCTGATTCCGGTCAGGCAGATTTGACGCGGGGAAACGCCGCAAGACAGCCGTAGTCTGCCCTCGCCAAGCCTGACCCCCTTCGTTGGTACCGATCCCCTTCAACAAATTGAGAAATGAGCTAATATAGTCTTTCTCAAAAGTTCTGTCCGAATAGAATCGCACTGCTGGACAAGCCAGTCCCGCGTTGGCGGGACACCCACAATTCAATCCGTAATTAATTTCGAGAACTTCTATATTCGCTTTGCGGCCGTCGGCGTGAAAGACTCGGTGCGAGCGGCAGGCTTACGGGTGTTTGGCGGGCACGGACGCCCGCCGTTCTATTTCCGGTGTCAGGAAGACAGGTCCGTGCTGATCTTTTCGATCTGTTCTCGGACGGTTTTCTCCACCGCCTCCAGGAGTTTGCCGCGGATTTCATGCCTCAGTAGATCCACTACTTCCTCCTTCTTTGGGAGGGACCCGCGGGTTCTCTCATCGAAAAGTCCTCTGGAAACGGTTTCGAGCCAGACGCGTTCGGGCAAGGATTCGTGAATCGCTTGAGCGAGGCTCTGAGTGAGGATTTCCTGGAAGCGATCCCGCTCCGGCAAAGCGCCCCTCATTACATCCAGAATCTGGTCTGTGGTGGGAAGCACCTTGGCCAGCGCTTCCTCGACTTCAGCCGCTGAGAAAGTCGCTTCAACTTTACCGGCAAGTACCTCGCGCACGGTTGCGGTTATTTCGTCCTTAGTAGGCATCAACGAGGTCATCCGCTGTTCCACGCGGGATAGGACAGCGTCCGCGGAAGGCATTGCGTCAAGAGATTGGCTGAGCCTGTCCATCACCTGATCAGATGAAGGAAAGGCCTCCAAGGCCTGATTCAGGCGGGCCAGCACCATGTCGGACGTGATCGCAGCGAATCCGGATTCCAGGCGCGTTTCGATGTGCTCTTTGGTCGGCAAGGCCTCCAGTGCTGCCCCAACCTTCGAGTTGAACAGGTCCGGAGATATGATTTTGTCGAGCCTTTCGTTGATTGCTTCAAGCATGGGGAGTGTGGCAATGGCTTCCTGAAAACGATTCCGGATGTCCTCCTCAGGTACGGAAGACTTGAACGCGGTTTCGATGCGTTCCAACAGGTCCTCTGAAGTCGGTAACGCGCCCATGGCTCCGTCGAACCGCGTGTTGATTTCTTCAGCGGAAGGAAGCTCCTGCAATACCTTGTCCAAGCGCGCCATGACTTCTTCCGGCGAAGGCAAGGCATCCTTGATCGCGTTATCCACCTTTTGAGCCACTGCTTCTCGCGAAGGAAGCTGGGCCGCTATCATCTGGTCTATCCTGGAGGAGATCTCCTCACGGCTAGGGATTGAAGCTGCAATCCCCTTGACAACGGTCTCCAAAACCTCTTCTTTGGAGGGGACAGCGGGTCTTACGGCCTTGTTGTACGCCTCGAAAAGCTCGTCCTTGCTGGGCATTTCGCCTTTCATCACGGTGTCTACCGATTCAGCAAACTGAGCCCTTGTGGGCATGGCTTCGCCAACTTTGGAGCCGGTAACAGCGGCCACGATTTCGGCAATGTCCGGTCCGAATGCGCGGGAAGTCGGAGGCGCAGCCTCAGGCGCTGGTGCCGCCGGCGCGAGTTCCGGCTGCCAAGGCTTCTCCGGCGCAACAGCCACAGCTGGTTCATTTTCAAACGCAGCCGCAGCAGGTGTGAAGGCCAATGGCGGGACGACCGCGGGTTTCTCCCTAGGCGGCGCTGGAGCCGGCTCC
Source organism: Desulfomonile tiedjei (assembly GCA_016212925.1). NCBI lineage: Bacteria > Pseudomonadati > Thermodesulfobacteriota > Desulfomonilia > Desulfomonilales > Desulfomonilaceae > Desulfomonile > Desulfomonile tiedjei. The sequence goes on along the minus strand of JACRDF010000002.1, from coordinate 83,996 downwards.
GCAATCTCATCCTCGGGAGGCGTCTCGGGGAATTCGTGAAGCGTTATCTCGTCGAAGGAAATATCTTCTGTCACCTCCAGCATAGGTTCCTCTTCTTGAGTTTGTTCAAAGAGGATTTCCTCCGCTGACGCCGTGTCCAGCGTCAATTCCTCAAGAGGGATCTCCGGGGCCGTTTGTGCTTCAAGCGCCAGTTCTTGCTCGAAGGCCACGTCTTCCAACGAGATTTCCTGCTCCAGCCCCACTTCACCGGTCTTGTCCTCGGGGAACTTTTCCGTAGGAAACTCCTCGGTGGGTAGTTCTTCTCCGAAAAATTCCTGAGTGGTGATTTCTTCGGGGCCCGTTTCCTCCAGGGTCAACTCATCTTCACCCTCTGCCGCTTCAAGGCGGGGCTCCACATCTAAGACAAGGTCCGGACCTTCTTCGAGGGTCACTTCACCAACAGTTACGTCCTCAAGATCTTCATTCGCCAACTGCTCCATTTCCAGGTCTTCGACCGGCATGGTATCAGTGCTCTCATCGAGATCCAGCCCCAGCCCGGCTTCCTCATCCGCATGCACGGGTTCCAGTTCCTCGATCTCAATTTCCCGAAGCTCAGTATCTTCCTCCAAATCTATGACATCGACTTCGGTTGTTGTCCCTGTGCTAGCGGAAGTGTCCTTTACCAGAGAGTCGTCGTCGAGGAAAAGATCTTCGGAAGTTAATACTTTCGATGGTTCCTGCACCTCCAGAATCTGCCCGATCTCCGTGTCGTCCAGATCTACGCTCTGCCCCGTGGGCAAGCTCTCCTCCGCTTCCTCGGAGTCCAGTTCCAGACCAAGTTCGTCCACATCCATATCAACGGTGACGGAATCCTTGCCCGCATATTCCGGGGACGCATGTTGCGAGTCGATTGTGGAGAAGTCAGGTAGCGTCTCGTCAGAATCAGGCTTCAAATCGAGGGCTTCCTCATCCACACCAGGCGTCTCTGCCGGGATGTCCGAGATCAGCTCAATAGTCGGTTCGAATGAATTGCCTTCATCCAGCTCATCCTCCAACCCCATGTCTTCCAGGTTGAGTCGAACAGTGTCTTCGTAAGTCTCCTCTCCTGCCTCTCCCGGATGATCCAGTTCGGCCACCAGGGTTCCGGTGTCAATTTCCACCGTGTCGCCCACCGAGGTGCCCCCGTCATCGTGTTGCATGGCGACATTGGACATCGCCAGCAACTCCTCGGTCATATCGCCGGAGTCTTCATCCGTGAAATCAATTAATATTTCTTCGTCAGCATCTTCGACCACATCGGAAGAGGAAATTCCCAAAAGGGAATCCACGGCCCGCCTGAGGACCGTGCCATCAATGGGCTTGCTCAGATATCGGTCAGCTCCCGTGCTGTGGACCTGAGCGGGAGGAGGCCCGCCGGGGTCTCCGGTCATAAGCAGAATGGGGATATTGGCGTACTCTTTGGAATCCTTGATCTTGGTTACCAACCGCCACCCGGGAGCGTCCTCAAGGACTGCGTTCAGGATTATAAGGTCGGGTTTTTGGCTTTTGATGGCCTGTTTCAGCTCCCCTGAGCTGGAAACGTTTATAAATTCATTATCTTGAGCCAAGAGATAGCGCGCCACTTCGTCCCGGCTTCGAGGGTCTTTATCGGCCACGACAATCCGGTAGGACATGTCGACCTCGCAGGTTTTTCTTAAAAAATACAACAAAATCAATAGAACTGTCAAGTTATTTCAAAGTTGCGGTTGAGGCCGATTCGTCCGGTTTTAGGCTGCCGGAACAAAATATCCTACAAAATGTCTTTAGTTTTGTGACTAACTTGCGAACATCAGACGTACAAATCATATGGCATTTTGCGCGGTGGCTGTCGGATTTCACATGTGTCAGCCACTCGCGTAATTCGAGTGCGTTTTCAACTTATGAAGATAATTCATGGCTCTTACGGCTGGTCTCCGAAGCGAAATCAGCCACGCGGAGTCTTGGTGTTCGTAGCGCAAGGGATGTGCCGGTGGCGGCGTGGCTGCTGTTGAAGAGCATCCACCGTCCGGAAGAGAACCCGCATGCGCCTTGCAAAGAATGCGGATAAATGAGAAACCTCAGATGCAAATACTTGATCAAGGCTTTGGAATTGTTTTTGAAACATGAGCGCGTATACACATCCGGAAGGAGGACAATAAAGGCCGGCGCCGGCCCTGCTATACGGAAGCTGGCCGATCTGTTAGAATCAGTCGATGGCAACGAGAATAAAGCCATAAGAATGAACTTTAAAAAAATGGTGTAATATTTGATAACCAGGTTATAACTTGACTTAAGACCAATAATAGACTAAGGAATCCTTGATTCGAAAGAAAGGAGAGTCTCTCTATGCCCGAGGCATTTGCCACGGCGTTGCCCGTACACACAATGAACGACCAAGGCCTATGGCACATAATCATGGGGGCCGGATGGGTAGTTAAGGGCGTCATGCTGCTTCTTCTGCTTTTTTCAGTCATTTGTTGGGGCATCATTCTCACCAAGGCCATCACCTTGTCACGCGTGCGCAAGGACACCCAGCTTTTTTTTGACGCCTTTCGTGAGTCCCGCAAATTCTCCCTTTTATACGCGGAGGCGAAGCAATTCACCTTCAGCCCGTTGGCCCAGGTTTTCAAGGCGGGGTACGCTGAACTGAACCGGCTGTCGAGGCTTCAGGCAGCAGGCCAAAAAACCGCGGACGAGGCATCCCAGGAGCCGGAATACGAACGAACCGGCATGGACAACGTCACGCGATCGCTCCAACAGGCTGTCACCGCGGAACGGACCCGTCTGGAAAGAGGGGTTAGTTTCCTGGCTACCACAGGTTCGTCAGCCCCGTTTATAGGGCTTTTCGGAACTGTGTGGGGCATCATGGAGTCTTTCAGGCAAATCGGAGTGATGAAAAGCGCCTCACTGGCCGTTGTGGCGCCGGGAATTGCAGAGGCCCTGATCGCGACCGCGGCCGGTTTGGCTGCAGCAATACCGGCCGTCATCTTCTACAATTACTTCTTGAGCCGGATCAACAACATTTCTACGGAAATGGACAACTTCTCGTCAGAGTTGATCAACATTATCGAGCGGATATACTTGCAGCGGAAGTAGACGGCGATTTCATGCAGGACTCAACCTTTAACAATAGGACAGGGAGCATTTCATGGCCTTCAGCATGAACTCAAACAAAAAGACGGCAATGTCCGAGATCAACGTCACCCCTCTGGTTGACGTGATGCTTGTGCTGCTGATCATTTTCATGGTCACAGCGCCGATGATGCAGGAAGGCGTGTCCGTGGAACTTCCTCAGGCCAAAGGTACACCGCTGCCGAAAGAACCAAATCAGAAGGAAATGGTCATTTCGGTCTCCGGCCCGGGCAATATCTACATGAACGATGTCCCGGTGAAGGAAGACCAACTTCGGTCAAGAATCGTGGAGGCCACCAAAGAAGGCGCCACTCGCGACGTTTATCTTCGGGCTGACCAGAACGTTCCATACGGAACCGTCGTCCGAATAATGGCCGTGCTAAAGGAAGCAGGAATCCCGAACCTCGGCGTTATCACCAGTCCCCAACAGGAACGTGCTCCGACACGATGATCCGCGTCCTTTCCAAATCCTCCTATGGCGCGTCTCCGCGGATGCTGCTGTTCTCAGCCGGCCTCCACGCCATTCTCCTGTGCGCCATAATTCTGGCATCATTTTCAATGGTTCGCCGGCCTGCTCCCAGCGAGGAAGTCATCAGTCGGATAAACCTTGTGGATGCTGCGCCGGGACCTGCTGTTGTGGAGCAGGTTGAACATGGCCCAATAAAGGCGCCTGCTGTCCTGCCCCGAGAAGAGCCGGAACCAATGGCCAAGGAAGCGCCGGAATCTGTCAGGCAGGTCGTGGAGCATGCAGCCATGACCCCTTCCCAGAATGACGCGATACCCTTGCGCAAGAGAAGGAAGCCCGCTGAGCAAGTGGAGAAGCCCAAGAAACCGGAACCTAAAAAACCGGACGCAACGGCCTCGAATAAGAAGGAAGATCCGCAGAAGTATCTGGAAAACAGGCTAACCGCGCTTCGTGATAAATTGAAAGATCGCAAGACGGCTGCATCTCCGTCTCCTGCAGTGGCAAATGACGGGCAAAATCCCGGAAGGTCCGGCTCCAATGATGGTGGAAACGCTGCCGAAGAGAACCTGCGCCGATGGCTCGAAGAGGTCCGCAATCGTATCAATTCCCGCTGGTCGGTTTTTGGAGACCTTCGTCAAGTTCGCAGGCTCACGGAAGTCCGTGTGAAGGTTGATGATGACGGACATCTGATGGATGCGTCCGTTGCCGCAAGCTCTGGAAGCCAGGTCTTTGACCAGTCAGCTCTCAGGGCGGTTTTTCAAGCTGACCCCTTTCCGGCCATTCCGCCCGATGTGAGCGAGAAGATTCGCAAAGCCGGCGGCCTCGCTCTAAGATTCGCACCAGGGGGAATGCAATAGGAATGGCGCTGACTTGCCGCATTATTCGCCTCTCTGGCTGGCTCTGTTTTTTCCGGGTTATTTCTATCCTTTGCCTGATGATCCTCATCGAACGCCCCGTGTACTGCCAGATATATGTGGATATCGACAAGCCGAAAGTCGCAAAGATGCCGGTCGCGGTCGCGGACCTGCAATCTTCGCAACCCGGACCTTTGAATGGTCGCCACCTGGCCGGGATCATCAAGAACGACCTGTATCTGACCGGATTGTTTCAGACGGTTGAACCTACTTCCCTGCCCTCCGGGACGCCCACTGGTGAGCCGGACTTCGAGTCCTGGTCCCAAACCGGAGCCCAAGCCCTCATAACCGGTTTCTTTCAAGCAAACGGCGACCAGCTTGTCGCAGAGATGAGGCTTTACGAAGTCCCCATGAAGAAGATGCTGCTGGGGAAAAGGTTCACCGGCCGAACCGGCGACCATCGGCAGATCATGCACAAGTTCGCGGACCATGTCATGGCTCAGCTCGACAAGATCCCGGGGTGCTTCTCTTCCAGGATCGCTTTTGTGGATGCCTCCCAGAGCAGAGAGATCTTTAGCATGGATTTCGATGGCCACGATCTTCGGCAAATGACGCGCACCGGTGCGCTGAACCTCTCCCCGGAATGGTCTCCGGATCGCGGCAGCATCGTTTTTACTTCGTACGTGAATCGAAACCCTGACCTGTGGGGTCTGGATTTGGCGACGTTGCGATCGTATCCAATATCGGCAAGGCCTGGAATTAACGCATCTGCGCGGTATTCTCCGGACGGAGGTCGTATTGCGTTATCGTTAAGTGCTAAAGGAATACCTAAGATATTTACAATAACACCGCAAGGTCACATAATAAAAGTGTTGACTAACGGTAGAGGGAATGATATCTCTCCCACATGGTCGCCAGACGGATCGGCCATTGCCTACGTTTCCGACCACGCCGGGACACCGCAAATTTACGTCATTCCGGCCGAAGGGGGTCCGCCCAAAAGACTCACTCCCGCCGGAAGCAAATACAACACCGATCCTGACTGGTCGCCCCAAGGCGATTTACTGGCTTTCACTTCAAGGATCGACGGGCGGTTTCAGATATGCACTATGAGGACCGATGGAACGGACTTCCGGGTTTTGACCAACAAAGGGGCCAACGAAGACCCGGCCTGGTCTCCCGATGGAAGGATGATCACCTTTACATCGAATCGGGACGGAAAGAAATTGATATACCTCATGGACGCCCGCGGAGAGATTCAAGTTCCCATTTCTCCCATTTCCGGAAAGACTCCTGCTTGGTCCCGGAACTTCAGATAAGGGGCCCTGGAGCGCCGGTGGGCGGCCAGAAGTCCGCCATTTTTTCTCGCCACACATTCCGCGGACTGCTCATCGTATGCATTCTATGTATTCTGGCCTCAGGATGTGCGCCCAAAATCGTCAAGCCCGGCCCAGGCCAGGGCCAGCCCGGTCCCGGTTGGCAGCCCCAACATCCGGTATTGGAGCAACAACTCCAGGCTGTGCAGGCTAATCTCAAAGCCGTGTATTTTGATTACGACAAGTACACCCTTTCTCCCGAAGCCCAATCCGCGCTTCAATATAATGCCGAAATCCTGAGAAGCTCACCGCAGGTCTTGCTGGTGTCCGAAGGACATTGCGACGAGAGAGGGACCGCGGAATACAACCTCGCCCTGGGCGATCGTCGGGCCAGGGCTGTTGTGGAGTTCCTGGTTAGTCTGGGAATTCCCGCTAATAGGTTCTCTACGGTTTCGTACGGTTCGGAGATCCCGGTAGACCCCGGTCACAATGAGGCAGCGTGGGCAAAGAACCGGCGGGTATACCTGAGGGTTTCGAAGTAATGCTGTTCAAAGAATTCCTTGTTCAAGCCCAAAAGCTGTCGCGATCGTGCTGGAATGCCACTTCGGTGGCTATGCTATGCATCCTTGTGATCGTGACCTCTTTGACCGGATGTCTCAGCAGATCCACCGGCCCAACCCTTCCTTACGTCAAGCCGGCCAATTCCGTGCCCCAGATTGATCCCGTCCCCATGCAGATAACGTCTCGGATGCAAGACATGGAAGGCGAGGTGCAGCGTCTCAGGGAAATGATTGAGCGGTTACAGGCTTCGGGTGAGAATGAGCAGTCCATAAGGAATCTCCAGGAAAGGGTGGCATTAATAGAGCGGCGGCTGGGAGCCGAACGCACTGCTCAAGGCACCACCGAAGCACCAGCCCGTGGAACTCAGGAAGCCAGGTTGTCAAGCCAGATCGCGCCCCAGCCTGTTGGTCCTCCGGAACGTCAAGCCCAACCCGCTGCGATTCCCGATCCGGCCGCTCCGGTTGAGATACGCAGCACGCCGCTTTCCCCGGAGGAAAAGGCGTACCGTGACGCTTATGCAGCATTTAGAGGCGGTGCGCTGGATCAGGCAGTCTCCTTGTTCGAGGACTTCCTTAAGAAACATCCGAAGAGCCAATACGCGGCTGATGCCATCTACTGGATCGGAGAAGTGCGCTTCGGCCAAGGTCTTTTTGATGAAGCTGTCCTCCAGTACGACAGAGTTATTAAAGAGTTTCCGGGTTCCAAAAAGGAACTCAGCGCGCTGCTGAAGCAGGGCCAAGCTTTTGAAAAGATGGGCGACGGCCGATCGGCCAGGATAATCTTTCAGAAGATCGTAACCGATTACCCGCATACGGCCCAGGCACGAGCCGCCGCTGGGAAGCTCAAGACCACCCATACCCAATGATACGGACTCCCCTTCCAACGATGGACATGATATAGCCTTCGAGATCCTGACAAAGGCCGGCAAAGGGAAGATTACCTACGCCTTTTTTTCAGGGCTGGCGAGGCTATGGAGCGACCGGTTTACGACGCCGTACAAATTCCCACTGATACAAGTGAGCATTGCGGGCGCCAGAGCCGTCGCTACCGTGCTACGGTAGGGCCGGCGCCCAAACAAAACTTTTGGCCGTATCGCAAAGCGAAATTCCAAAGAACTGGTAGGTCCGGCGTCCCTGTCACGCCAGGGGCGTGATTGATTTATCTGCGAATAGTCCACCGGCACGGAGGCCGGTGGCTACCAAATCCGAAGATCGTTCTTAAAAATCGGACATTATTCTTGGCAATTGTTTTGAACGTCTGCCATGATGCGGTAGCTCTGACCGTCATTGCGGCGAAAACCGGAATCCAGTCCCGCGAAACGCGGGATTCATACCAATGCGCTCTCGTACAAGTGAAGATGGCGGGCACGGAGGCCCGCCGCCACCGCATTATGGTAGCGGCCAGAGCCTGCCCCGGACCGCGATCCGGGGTCCCTGCCGGCCATTCCTAATGTCACTTCGTTGAACGCGCATTGGTCTAAGAGGACGTCGGTACGATTCCCAAGTAGGGGGCTTACATGAAAGGCAAACTGGTTAAAGGGCTGGTCGCTGCGGGAGCAATCTCCATCTGTGTGGTCATAGCGGCAATTGTTGTTGTCCCGTGGCTGAATACCTATCAGGAAGAAGGGACCATCAAGCTTTCTGCGCTGAAGCACCCCGTAAAGGTGGTTCGTGACGAGAAGGGAATGGCTTACCTGCGGGCTCAAACCGTCCGCGACGCGGTGGCGGCGCAAGGCTTTATAACAGCCCAGGACCGGCTGTTCCAGATGCAGCTCACCCGGATGCTCGCGCAGGGCCGGATATCCGAACTTGTGGGTCCAAAGGCCAAGGCCCTGGACATCAGAATGAGGACCATCGGGATGCATCGCCTGGCACGCAAGCATGAACAAATACTGGATCAGGAGACCAGGGACCTATTCCAGGCCTATGTGGACGGCGTGAACGCATTCGTCGAAAGCGGCCGGGACCGCCAGATAGAGTTCCCGGTATCCGGGCTCAAACCCGAAACGTGGACCATATCCGATTCTCTTTCGGTGCTGTACTACATGGCATGGACCACTTCAGCGAACGTCCAGACCGAAATAATTACGCAGATGCTCGTGGAGAAACTAGGGCTGGATAAGGCTAAACAGTTGTTCCCGATTAACGTAAATCCTGATGACCCCGGCGTTCCAGGCACCCGATCGACCCAAAATACACCGGCCCTGAGCTTACACTTGGCTTCCGACCATGTTCTTCGCGATTACTTGGATTCTGTCGCTCCACTGCAAGGCAGCAACAATTGGGCAGTTGCAGGGCGACTGTCCGTCAGCCGCAAGCCCATTGTAGCAGACGATCCTCACCTCGACGCACGGGTCCTGCCCGGAATCTGGTATCCGCTGGGCATAATCACTCCCCAGTTCAGGGCAGTGGGAGTCATGGTGCCGGGCATACCGGGAATGTCCATAGGCCGGACGGATCATTTGGCCTTTGGGGTTACCAACGCTTATGGCGATTGTCAGGACCTTTATGTGGAAACTCTGGATCCCAAAGATTCCGGCAGGTACATGGAAGGGGATACTTCATTACCGTTCCAGGTGGTCAAAGAGACGCTAAGGATCAAGGATAAAGATTCATCGAACGGTTATCGGGAAGAAGAAACAAGTATACGCTTCACCAGGCGGGGCCCTGTGGTATCCGGCACCCTCCCCGGGCTCCGAACGAACAGGGTGATAACGCTGCGATGGGCGGCCAATGAATCAATGGAACCCCGAATCGGGCTTACCGACTTGTTTACGTCCAAGACCGTCGATGAGCTACAGGGAGCTCTCCAGAGTCTCAGCATGATCGTACTAAACTATGTCTTTGCAGACAAAGCGGGCAACATAGGCTGGTTTGTGTCGGGCCGGCTTCCGATTCGCTCACAGGGTGAAAGCCTCACGCCATACGAGGTTCGTGACGGAAACGACAATTGGGTCGGATGGATCCCGCCGGAAAAGATGCCTCAGAGCCGGAACCCTTCCAGAGGGTGGGTCGGTACATGCAACCACAAGACGACGCTCAGTTCGTATCCGTACTACTATTCCAACCATTTGTCGCCATCTTACCGGTACAGACGGCTAATGGAGCTGCTGGACGAGCCAGGGCCCAAGGCACCGTCTGACCACTGGAAATACCAGAGAGATGTTCACAACGTTATGGCGCGAGATATTGCCCCTGTTATGGCAAAATCCCTCCTTGGCCGTCCTGAAACGAAGAAGATGGGCGAAATTCTGAGAGCGTGGAATTTTCAGGAGGACCTCGACGCAGCGGCCCCAGTGGTGTTCCAAGGTGTTTACCGAAACTTTGCCCGGCTGGTCTTCGAGGATGAACTCGGCTCCGACCTAGCCGCGCTCATGCTCGGAAGCTGGTACTACTGGCAGGAGCGTCTCCACGGCATGGTGAAACAGGGCGAATCACCTTGGTTTGACGATATCCGAACGCCTGGGAAAAAAGAAACAATGGACGATCTCTTTCAACAGGCGGCAATTCAGCTAGTTCGGGACATGACCCCTTCTTATGGTTCGGATCCGGACTGCTGGCGATGGAGCAATGTACATCAAATGGAAATCGTGAATCCTATCAGAAGAGAGGGGTTCGGTAAGGGGCTGCTAGGGGGTGGTTCCCACCCGATGGGTGGTTCGGGCGAGACGCTCTATCGCGCCATCTATGGGTTCAACGAGCCGTTCTCCGTGGTGAATTCCGCGTCCCTGAGAATGGTGGCTGACCTGGGAGACGACGACAAAGTATTGGCCGTTATACCCGCTGGTATCACAGGGAGGACTTTCCATCCACACCAAAAAGATCAGATCGGCCCTTTTATGCAGGGTGATGTTGTGTACTGGTGGTTCAACGACGAAGCTATAGCGAAGAATACAAAGAAAACTCTATTGTTGGAACCCTAAGAAGAGGACACCGCTCTCGCAACAAACTACTGGCCATATCCCTGGTACGATTGCGGGGCCGCCTGATATTGTTGCTGGGGCATGGCTTGATATTGTTGCGGCATGGCCTGCTGATATTGTTGAGGCATAGCCTGTTGGTACTGTTGCGGCATGGGTTGTTGATACTGTTGAGGGGCCGCCTGATACTGCTGAGGCATGGCCTGGTATTGCTGAGGCGCTGGATTTTGCTGAACAGGCAGCTGATATTGTTGGCCGGGTTGCGGAGCGTAAGACCCGTATCCTGGCTGCATTTGCTGGGGCTGGCCATAAGCTTGAGGCGCCTGCGGCGGATAATAGGACCCGCCGGGTTGCTGGTATTGTTGAACCGCACCCTGTGGACCTCCCACGGTATAGGAGCCCTGAGCGCCTGGGGCTTGGCCTCCGGAACCAGGCTGATTGGCCCCCGGGGTCTGGCCGGACCACCACGGATTGAATTGATAGGCAGGATTACCCGTCCACCAGGCTCTCATGTCCCCCAGAGCGGAGTTGTCTATAGCGTCCCTGCTGGAGCCGCCTGAAAACAGGTAGTCGAGGAAAGCGTGCGCGGGAACTGCCGAGGCCATCACCATCACTATGGCGGTCAGTAATAGGATCTTCTTCATGGCGGCTGCTCCTCTGCAAGTGATTTAGACATATTAATTCCCAATTATGATACCGCGTCTAAAATAACAGGTCAAGTATTCAAGTAAGGATGCTGATTGGCACAGATCTTTTCACAATTGTCACTCGAACGCGCGTGATATGTACGCCGAAAGACCGTTGCGCACGATCCTCAAGGCAAGCATCAAACTCTCGGTTCCGCAATGCTAAACGAAATGAGGGGTAGACAGTTGCTTATTGGTAGGAAGAGGAAGTGGACAGTCTTGCCTGGACGCCTCGTGCGTTCGCTGTCGCGCGAGCGGGGTTGAGCAGCCGTTCTCGCTCCGCCGCGATTGACACGAACCGACTCTTCAAGGGGCCGGCCACGCAGCGGGCGGTTTGGATCATTTTGTACTTCTGCGGGTTCTTATGGTCGCCGTTGACCAGCCATTCAAAATGTAGATGCGGACCTGAAGCCAGGCCGGTCATACCCACCAAACCAATTCCCTGGGTCTGTTTGACGCGTTGCCCTTTTTGGACGCCAATACGGGAGAGGTGCCCATAGCGGCTTTCGCAGCCATTGTCGTGTTTCACGCAGACATAATTGCCGTAATCACCCTTCCAACCTGCGAAAGTAACTGTTCCGCCCGCGACGCATTGGACAGGGGTGCCTTTAGGGGCCCCATAGTCCACGCCTTGGTGATGTTTCCAATATCTCAGAATGGGATGAAAGCGCCGGCCATAATTGGAGGTTACCCGGATTGCTCCCCTGAGCGGAGTCCGTAGAGTATCCTTCTTCAGCGCTTCACCTTTTTCGCTGTAATATTCGTCCTTATGTTTCTCGTTCTTGAAAAGTACAGCCGTCTTTTTTCCAGTCCGCTTACCCTCGTAAACGGCGTAGAGCACACGGCCATATCCGGAAGGGCGATCATCTGCGTAACGTCGCTCGAACACGACCTTGCATAGATCACCGCGCTTGGCCTCTCGTTCGAAGTCGATATCCCACTGAAAAACCTTGGTCAACTCACCGGCAAGCTGCATCCCTTCGCCAATACTCAGCAAAGAGTTAACCAAGCTGCCTTTGACTTGAAAGGAGATGGATTCAACCCTGAAATCAAGTACGACTTCTTCCTTCCAGGATCGTATCGTGTCGTCCTGAACTGCTGCGTGGAACACGTTGGAAGGATCAATTTCGACCGTTGCTTGGAGAAAGCGTCCTTCCCGGTCGAGGACCATGTAGTATCTCGTTCCGGGCTCAAGCGTGGTGAGACCGTCAAATGTCTTTTCACGCGCTTTTTGAATGACCGAGGCCAGACTCAGCGTTACTTCCTTGGCTGATTCCTCGTCCGGCAGATTCGCGCTCAAAACTGAAAACAGGGTGTCGCCTTCGCCTGTGTCCCCGAGGATCTCCTGGGAACCGGCGGCCTGCTGGACATCTGAGCCCGGCTCGGAAGCCATGGGCCTGGAAGCGTGGTTCGGACCCGCAGGTATGGGCGGGGACGGAAGATTACAGGCAAAGGGGAATTGAGACCCTTGGGGGGTAAACAGGCAGAAATAGCTCCCAAAGACGAGTCCACTCAGCAAAATTACAAAGAAAACCGCTAACAGTGCTGACGGACCGACTCGGCGCCCTGAGATCCGCTTTATGTAAAGGCGATCTGCTCTCACAGCCTATTATCCATACCTCTAAGGACAAAAAACTAGCATTAATGAACAGATCAGTCAATGCTAAATTTTGTGAATGTGAAAAGAAAACCTTCAGCCGCCTCATTACGTAGGAACATTTCCATAGTGAGGGTGTCAAGTACGATTACTCAACAGGTTAGGGGATCTGGAAAAAAGCGTACATCTGGCAAAGTGGCTTGCCGCGGACAGGCATATTGTCCGGAAGGGAGCGGTCGCCATGAGGGCGGACCAAAAAAGGTGGCTGGAGCAATATGCGGTGACCTGCAGAGTATTCAAAGGGAGATGGAGCATCCGTCATTGTTTAAAAATGTACAATGACATCAAGGACCTTAAAATCCATATGTCTTCGCGGATCAGAGGAAGAGTGACGCGTCATGAATCTGCGTACAATCCATGTGAGCGCTGCAAGGTCATGACTAGTTACATCGACAGCTTGCCCACGGATCAGGAACGCTGCGATCAGAACTGCGAAGCCTCATGCAATGAAATCCGGGTTGCATGACATATTGAACGTCTCTGTAGAGTAAAGTGCCTTATATGTGACCTGAGTATGCTTCGGCCTGCTAACGGTCGGTTTTGTTCCTCGCTATTTGGATGAACCCAACCCTCTCTTGAAAGCTTGCTGAATTTCCGCAACAGTGCTCCAGCGCTTGTGTGGCTCTTTTTCAAGGCATCCCAGGATGATGGGCTCCAGCCAGTCCGGAACCGCAGAATTGATCAGTCTGGGGGGAGCGGCGAAAACCCGCGTGTGTTGAAACTTGTAATCGTCAAACGCGGGTCCCTCAAAAGGAAACTCCCCCGTTGCGGCGAAGTAAATCAAAGCCCCAAGAGAATAGACTTCTGAAGCTCTTTCGGGAACCGTAGCGGGTTTTGCCCGGAAGAACTCCGGCGGCATTGTAGCCGGATTCATTCCCGGCTCTTCCCATCGCGGACGCTTCGCCCTCGTAAGGTTCCTATAGATTTGGGCGTATCCAAGACCGCTTATACGGCATAGCGTAAGGTCTTCGCTCACGAAGATCACCGATGGCTGCAGATGAAGGTGAAATGCTTTTCGAAGTCGTCCGTCGCGGCCTTTGTAATTGTGAGCATAGGCCAAACCATCAATAATTTGGTCCATCAGCCGCAACCGTACACCCAGATCAGGCGGCCTGTTTGCCTTTACGACCTGCTCCAGGGTTTTCGGAAGATAGGGATGAATGAGCCCGAACTCATTCGTCGGCCCTGTAACCGCTTCTTCCAAAGCCAGGATACTCTCATGTGCCATGCTGAAGCTCTGGTCTCCCACTTCTTCAATGAATTCTTTCATTGCTGTGGAATCGAGCAGACCCTTTTTGAAAATACGGATCAGCACGAGCCGGTCAGTGTTCACCTCCGCGCCTACCTTCACGGTGCCCCACCCATCACTCGACACCTCTTCAGCATCCTTGTAAGCCAGGCCTCCGGAGGCTGGAAGGAACAGTTCTTCCCGCGTGTAACGAAGCTTCGATCCTTGGGAATGAGCTGACACGAAAGTCGTAATGGCTTTCTCCGCCACTGGTATAGTCGGCGCGGTAATGGAGATGAACTGAGGCTGCACTTGCGGAGTGGGTTTAGCGCTTTCCTCCGGTATGGCCGATGCAGGCTTTTCAGGTTGGGCCGGCTTTGATGCCTCCGGTTTTGTGGGCGCCGGGGGCTTCGAAACCTTGGCGGCCGGCGTCGGTTTTGCCGCTACCGGACTCTCTTGAGGCCAACCTTGGGCCCGAGAGGCTTGGCCGCTCGGTGGTTGAGTGGATTCCTTCACGGGGGCACTCGCCACGGATGAGACAATAGAGGGTAAAACACCCGCACTTGCCCCCTGGGTTTGTGCCTTCGCGGCCGTCGGAGAGTACTCGCGGCCCGCGGGAGCCGGTTTAGACCCGATCGAATCAAGATAATTCCTGATCGGGGTGTTGAGCGGGTCCTCTTTCCGGGCCCTTTCAAGCACCTGCCGGCAAGTGGTACCGTCGGCCTGGGCTTTTACCAACTCCTCGGCGGTGACTGAAACAAGCCGTCCGATGCCATGTTGCAGTACGGGCTCCAGGAAATTGTGCTCAACTGCAATTCTCGCGGTCCTCTCGATCAGTTCCTCGTCGTCGGGCTTCGATTTGACCATGAGGACCAGGTGTTCAACGCTCTTCCCGTACTCGCCCCTTTGCTCGTAAGCCCTGGCGAGGGCCCCACGAATCAGTGCATTCTCCGTTTCATGCTTAACCAGTCGCTCCAATATAGACACTGCCGCATCGTTGGAAACGCCCCTCTTGATCAATTGTTTCAGCATCTTGGCATTTAGTTCGCGGTTTCCTTCTTTTATTGTCTGCTCGATCAGGTCGTTATCTATAATGCATTGGGCAAGATCCGTGAGGTAATCCTGGTTGACACCGTCTATCTCCTGGAGGAGGCGCAACTTTTCCATGTATTTCTTAAGATCTCCCCGAGTGAGATAAACAGTACTGAGCATTTTGTTAACTCCGATCGCTCTTGGCTGGAATTCCAAGACCTTTTCATAGACAGCCACCGCGTCGGAGTGGACTTCGGAGTGCGCAAGGAATATCTGGGCTATTTTCTTGATTATTAACGGGTTGCCTTCGGCGATGGCGTCCTGGACGCGCGCGTTCTCCACGTATATTCTTGCGGCTTGCTCCATATAGATTTCGGACTGGTCCTTATCCAGCTGATGGAGTATGGTCAGTTCGCTCACGGCCCTTCTGTAATCGCCGCCTTCGCTGTAAATCTCCGCCAGGAGTTTGTGCAACCGTTGATCCGTCCGGTCGTATTCGAGACATTTCAGGTAGATCCGACCCGCCTCGGGGGTCTTGACTCCGTCTTCCACGAACTCCTCGCACAGGGCCTTCACCAGATCTTTATTGTCCAAGTTGATGGCTAAGTCGGACTGCCCCTCGCTCATCAGGAAATTCACCGTGTCTGAAATAACTTGGGTTGCATCGCCTCCCATAGGAATGAGCTTGACGGCATGTTTGACCAGTCTCTTCGGCTCCTTTAATCTGCGGTAAGTCTCGAAGAGTCTCTTGTGGATTTCATAACGCTTTCCGTCATCAGGTTCATTTTCCAGGATCTGTTCGTATATGTCCGCTGCCTCGGCTTCGCGGCCCTGGGCGCTCATCAGTTCGACACCCAGAGCGTAGTCGTCCGTGGTCTTAAGCCCTCCCAAAGCACGCATCTTTTCCCAACACTGGATCGCCTCGGGGATTTCATTGGTTTGCTGATGACACACGGCCAGTCGTCTATATATGTCGGGATTTCTTATTTCTCCTCCCTGAAGCCCCAGGTAGTTGTTGAACTCCTTTATTGCGTTCCCATAATCCCCGGCGCGAAAATGCTCTTCGGCTCGCTTCATCGCGGCGGGAATCGACGCGGCATGAACAGCCACCTCCTTGGTTCGCTTCAGTTTCATCAGCCAGAACAAGCCCGCGCCGATCAACGCGGCGATGACAATGACTGCAACGGCAATGAGTATGGGAGAAGACCCACTGATGGGGGGCGCCTCCCAGGCCTTAGTGTGTTCCTTCAGCACGTATCCCGTGACTTTCTTGCCCGGAAGCCTAACCTCTATAAAATCTTCCTTTGGCCCGACCGCTTCGAGGATGACGCCGTTGAAGGCGGTATCCAATACTTCCGAGCCCACTTTGGGCTGGGAAAAGACCTTTGCCGAGATGCCGTCGGGCGCCACAATCTTTACCGCGTTAGGAAACTGGCCTTGACCATAGACCGGGGCGAGAAAGCAACAAGCGGAAAGGGAAAGAACAAAGCAGAATACGAGAGCTTGTCGAGAGAAAGTTTGTTTCAAGGATATTCCCTCATTCAATGGAGGTCGCTATACTAAGAAACAATCAATCTTACCATAGAATGCGCGATGGGAGCAAATCCTCTCGGCACTGAAAAGTCGAGAAAATCCAATGGAATTTCCGGAGTGAAGGACACATTCATGAACACAGCGTTGGAATTCGAACAAGGACCAATTCGCCCCCCCAGCGAGGCAGGAAGCCTACTGATACGAGTTACCCGCAACTGCCCATGGAACCGGTGCGCTTTCTGCAGCACCTATAAAGGAAAAAAATTTTCCCGCAGGACGGTGCAGGAAGTGAACGCGGACGTGGACGCTGCAAAGGCAGTCGGTGACCGCATCAAGGAGATCTCCTGCGAGATGGGTGACGGAGGCGTTATGACGCAGCGAGTTCTCACCAAAGTGCTGCGGGATTCTACGCTTCCTGACTCATTCAGGTCCGTGGCTCTGTGGATCGCATCCGGCGGCGACACGGTATTCCTGCAGGACGCCAACTCACTCATGCTGTCCACTGAGTCTCTCATCTCCATACTTAATCACATCAGAAAGACCTTTCCGCAAGTAGAAAGGGTAACCTCCTACGCCAGGGCCAACACTCTCCAAGGTAAGACTGTCGACGAATTCATCCGGCTCAAGGAAGCGGGGCTCGCGAGGCTTCATGTGGGGATGGAATCTGGTTCGGATCGCGTCTTAAAGCTTGTGGACAAAGGGGCCCGTGCGGATCAGATCATCGAAGGGGGAAAGCGCGTGGTCGAAGCCGGGCTTTCGCTCTGCCTGTATGTGATGCCGGGAATAGGCGGAATCGAGCTGTCCGACGAAAACGCGCTCGAAACGGCTCGAGTCATAAACGCCATCAATCCTGCATTTGTGAGGTTCCGGTCACTTTATGCGAGGCACGGGACACCGCTGGCGGAAATGGTTGAAGCAGGTAAATTCAACCCGCCGGACGAGGATCGCATGGTGCGAGAAATCCGATTGATGATCGCGACACTGAATGGGATTTCTACCACCCTGGTGAGTGACCACATTTTGAACCTCCTTGAAGAGGTTGAAGGCAAGCTTCCTGAGGACAAAGACCGGATCCTGGGCATCATTGACCGATACCTGAACCTGCCGGACGAAGACAGGCTCCTGTTCCAATTGGGGCGAAGAGGTGGAGCATTGAGGAGTCTGGATGATTTGAAACATCCGGTCATGAACGCGCGTCTGCAAGATGCCAAGAGACAAATCGACAAAGAACTGCCCGGAGGAGTGCCCGAGTATCTTCAGGCAATAAAACGGCGCTTCGTCTAATGCCGGTGGGCAAGCAAGCAGGTAGTATTAATGTGGGCCGGCAGGTAAATTGGCAACTAATATGATACTACGGGAACTAAGTTCGTAGGGCGGGCCGTGCCCGCCGTTTGCATTATCATCGGCCATCGCCGTCATCTTGACGAGATGCTGATCGGCCTCTTCCGAATGAGTAAAAAACTATTTATTGTACCATGCGGTGTCGGGAATGGGCTTCTGTTGCTCCATCTTGTATTGCTTTACCGACACATCGGACTTCAGCCAAGTCAAGGCTCGACGCAGCACCAGATCGTTCTCGGGGTCGACCTTCTGCTGAAGCGTGCGGCTCTTTTTCTGCTTTTTGGCTTCAGGCTTGGCGTCCTCTTCCGCTTCTTCGTCCTGCTGTTTCTGGACCTCTTCCTTCATGTCCACATCCGGCACTATGCCGGTCTTCTGGATGTGGCGGCCTTTGGGAGTGTAGTAATAGGCCGTGGTCAGTCGAAGTCCGGACCCGTTCTCCAGAGGAATAATGGTTTGTACGGACGCTTTGCCGAAAGACTTGGTGCCGAAAATCACCCCGCGGTCATGATCCTGCAAGGCCCCGGCTACGATCTCCGAGGCGCTCGCGCTGCCCTCGTTGATCAGCACGGCAACCTTGAACTTGTAATGCTTGCCCGTGCGAGTTGCACGGAATTCCATGCGCTGGTCCTTCACCCTGCCGTCTGTGTAGACTATTAGGCCCTTATCAACAAAAAGGTTCGCGACTTTAACCGCCTGATCCAGGAGGCCTCCAGGGTTGTTGCGCAGGTCAAGAACCATTCCCTTGATACTGTCGTCTCCGCCCAACTCTTTTACAGCGCTGACAAGGTCGTTGTCAGTGCTTTCCTGGAAGTTGACCACCTTCACGTACGGGTAGCCGGATTCCAGAGTCTCCTTCTTCACGGAGTGGACATGAATGATGTCTCTAACTATGTTAAAGTCCTTAAATTTACGCCACCCTTCGCGCATTATCGTGATGGTGACTTTCGATCCTTTTGGGCCCCTCATCATTTTGACGGCTTTGAGGAGCGTAATATTCTTGGTCGATTCCCCGTTTATTTTGATGATTTTGTCGCCCGGTTTGACACCAGCCTTGAACGCAGGGGTGTCCTCTATGGGTGAAACCACGGTCAGGACCCCGCTCTCAAGGGTAATCTCAATACCGAGGCCGCCGAATTCTCCCTTTGTCTCGACCTGAAGCTCCTTGAACATGTCCTCGGTTAGAAAGGAGGAATGAGCATCCAAAGACTGTAACATTCCGTTGATCGCGCCCTGAACAAGGTCTTTGTCAGCGACTTCCTTGACATAATTCTTTTGAACAATCCCCATGACCTGCCGGAAAAGCTTCAACTCCTTATAATCCGGCGATTTGCTCTGGGTCTCCGCGTAAGCGACAGGTCCTGCCCAAAAAAGCGCTAGAGCAATTATTATGATAAACGAAAGCTTTACGTGTTTGAGCGTCACCATTAGAGGTCCTCACTTTTGAAGTTTGCGAGGGTTTCCTAAAAAACCGTCCGCCAACGAAGATGTGAATGCTATCATACGATATCTGGTGCCACAAGTGAAGAGGTGTACAGGATGGAAGAAAAAATGCAGGCAAACCTGTATAGAGTCGATCCCCGTGTGATTCCGCCCGTGGTGTTGGCCATCGGCTTCGGAGCCTTTCTGTTGTTTCTGGAGGGGCTCAGTGAAAGGGGAATTCTGCTCGCGGTGCTGCTTTCACCGTTCTTTTATCTGGGGGCCGAAATCTTGGCAAGGAGAATAAGTCTAGATTCCAAGGGTATCACAGTCTCCAAGTTCCTCCGGACCGTTCGATTCGAATGGTCGCAGGTCGAATCGCTGGATGCGGTGCAGGCCGGGCGGAAGCTGTTCATGATTCTCCAAACGGAAAACGGACGCCCTGTCATCTTCACCAACACCATTCAGCCTTTCACGGATCTCGTCGAAAAGATGATGACTTTCATCCCCAAGGAGAAAATTTCAGGTGCTGCCGCGGAACTGCTCGTGAATCCCCCTTCCAAGCATGGGCCCCTGATCCAGGCATGGATAGTATGCCTCGTTTTCACGGCCTTGGTTGTGGGAAAGCTACTCGGATATGCCTGAAGAACGAGTTTGCCATTGAGGAAAACGCTTCTTTGATATATGACTTGACACAACTTCTCGGGGGCGATAATTTTCGCGGCCGATCAATGCGTGTAAGGGAGCATGGAGAGCGGAATGAGAATAACCCCACTCGCCAGCGGCAGCGCCGGGAACTCATTCTTGGTGCAGTGCAACGGCTCGGCCGTGCTGGTGGACGCGGGTCTTTCCGCCAAGCAAATCTCCCTGAGACTGGACACGGTGGGGATCGATCCGGGATCGTTGAAGGGGATTCTCGTTTCGCACGGCCATTCGGACCATGTGAAGGGAGTGGGGGTCCTTTCGAGAAAATACAAACTCCCCGTTTGGATAAATGAGGGCACCTGGTCCGTGGTCGAGAGCAGTGTGGGTGCGGTCCACCGGTTGGAGATTTTCGAGACCGGCAAAGTCTTTCGCGCAGCCGGATTCAAGATTCATCCTTTTTCAGTTCCCCACGATTGCGTTGATCCTGTGGGGTTCCGTATCTGCATGGGGTCGGCCCGGCTGGGGATCGCCACGGACCTCGGAACAGCTACCGGGCTCGTCACAACCCATTTGACCGGCCTGCAAGTGGTGGTACTGGAGAGCAACCACGACCCCAAAATGTTGATGGACGGCCCTTATCCGTGGGAATTGAAGCAACGGGTCCGAGGGCGCCTCGGTCATCTGTCAAACCCCGACAGCGCTCGCCTGCTTCAGCGCATATTCTCCGATGAGCTGCAAGCGGTTGTTCTTGCCCACATGTCGGAGACCAATAACCGTGCCGAACTGGCGCTTGAATGCGCGCAAACCTCCCTCCGAGAATTCCTTGAACAAAACGGAAAGATCTGTTGTGCCCGCCAGGATGAAGTCGGCCCCACCATCGAATGGTAAGTTGAGCGGAATTTAAACGTCCCGCGGGGAAAGAACTGTCTCACCTCAGGACGCTTTGTATAGCCGTGGAATTTGGGGTCTGTTTATGCCTTGGACGGTTTCGGCGGGCTGACGAGAGCTTCGCCGTCAAGGACCTGAGTGCCTTCCTGGTTGACACAAGTGGTCTTGAGCCTCACACGATTCTTTTCGGATATGATTTCAATGACCTCCACCTTGGCGGTCACAGTATCGCCGATTCGCACAGGGGCCAGGAAGTTCAGTTCCTGCCTCAGATAAATAGTTCCCGGACCGGGAAGCTTGGTGCCCAGGATGGTCGAAATGAACCCCGCCGTGAGCATGCCGTGGGCAATTCTCGTCTTGAAAAAAGTTTCCCCCGCGTACGCCTCATTGACATGAGCCGGGTTGAAGTCCCCGGTTACTCCGGCATAAAGGTACACATCCGATTCAGAAACGGTCTTGCTGAACTCAGCCGCTTCACCTACCTTGAGTTCGACGATGCTCTTCCCTGTCATTGAAATTTCCCCCGCCCAAGACGCGACGTTCCATAGGATTGGCTCCATTCTTCCCTGTTGTAACGGACAATGTCAAACAGAAAACCGGATTATGTAGTCTGTTCGGTTGCGCGGGGAGGTTTGGGAAAACCGCTTTATCCCAGAGACCGCGGACCAGGAGGTTGTTTTGCCACCCGAGGCGTCCCCGCGCAGGTGAGTGGTTATCGAAGCGGCAAAATAGTACTTGACACTGAAACTACCGGGTGTACTATTCTCGTCGAACATTCGGGAATCAATGCGTATTTTGGTTGGGTCCCCGCCGCCTACATCGGTTGGACCGGAGTCAGGATTTGCCGACTCACCGGAAGACCGAGAGTCGCGCTCCAAAAATGACCGCTGTGAATGCTGGGTCCATTGGCCCACGACGACATAGGTAGAGTCTGGAAACAAGGTCTCCCGGTCCCCGGCTTTGGACATGGGGGATCTAAATAGAAGGCTTTATAGTCATAAGAAGGGGGTCAGACCATGAACGCAATCTATGTCCTGATTATAGGCTTCATCGTCGCTTACGTCGGGTACAAGTTCTACGCCAAGTACGTTGACTCCAAGATTATCCAAGCCGATGCCAGCCGGGCCACTCCCGCCAAGATGTACATGGACGGCGTGGAGTTCATGCCCACCAGCAAGAACATCCTTTACGGTTATCAATTCAAATCCATTGCGGGCGCGGGGCCGATCATCGGGCCGATCATTGCCATTCAGTGGGGGTGGCTGCCCGCGGTGCTATGGATATTGCTCGGCGCGTTTTTCATAGGCTGGGTCCATGACTACGCCAGCGCGATGATCGCGGTGAGACACGAAGGGGCCTCGTTCGGCGGCCTTAGCCACAAACTGATTTCTCCAAGGGCGAGGGTGATACTCCTGGCCTTCATCTACTTCTACTTGCTGCTTATTGTGGGCGCATTCGGGAACGTGGTGGTCAGTACCGCGATTGGTCTAAAGGCCGCGCCCATGGCCTGGCTTTTCCTGACGATCGGAGGGGTCCTGGCGGGCCAGATGATTTATCGGTGGAGGAAGGATATTATTCTTACCACCGTGGTTTGCGTGGTGATCGCCATGCTCGGAATAGTCGTGGGAAAGCTAGTACCGTCCAATTCGATTCTTGGGGACTATCTTGCGAACAGCAGGTGGATGTGGGCTATATGCGCGTTCGTGTTTTGTTATTTCGCGGCGGTCTTGCCGATCTGGAGGTTCGCTCTCCCCATCAACTACGTCGCCGCGTATATAGTATTTCTTGGGCTTTTCTTTGGCGTCATAGGAATATTCATAGTCCATCCGGATTTCACCTTGCCCGCGTTCACACAGACTTGGATTCCTATCGGGCCGCTCTGGCCGATCATGTTCGTCACCATAGCCTGCGGGGCAATATCGGGGTGGCATAGCATCGTATCCAGTTCGGGGACTGCACGCCAGCTTGAGAGCGAACTGGACGCGCGACCCGTGGGAGCCGGCGTGATGTTTCTGGAGATGATGCTGGCGCTATTTGCGCTGATCATTGCCGGAACTATTTTCACGTCATCAGCGGAATACGCCCAGGCAGTGGCCAAAGGGCCGGGCGGTGTGTTTGCCGCGGGCGTGGGCAAATTCTTGGCAGCGGTAGGCTTGCCTCTGGAATACGGCACCGCTTACGGAAGCGTAATGATGATCATTTTGGCCATTACCATCATGCAGTTGGTTGTACGCTTCATGAGGGTGGCAACCGCGGAGTTGCTCTCAGATGTCAGCCCGATCTTTAAAAATGCGCATGTGGGAACGATCATAGCCAGCATTCTTGGTATGGCCCTGGTCCTGACCGGTTGGTGGCAATATTTGTGGGTGCTCTTCGGTGGAGCGAACCAGTTGATGGCTTCGCTGGCATTGTTGCTCATCTCCGCTTGGCTGGTATCTGAAGGCAGGCCGGCCGCGTGGGCGTTCTATCCTATGATCTTCATGTTCGTAACGACCATTGCGGCACTTCTGTTCACGTCCTATAATCTATTGATCGTCAAGGTTCTTTCCGGAGCAGTGAAAGGCGAGGCCCTGATAGGCAACACGCTCATGGGAGTCGTGGCTCTGTTCCTTGTCATTGCCGCCCTTGTACTGGCATTCGAGGGCTTCAAAGCCTTCAAGCGATTTCGTGCAATTAGAGCTGAAGGGGCCCCGTCAAGGGCCTGATCAGATCCCGAGACAACGGGGAATGCCTCAGCAAACGGAGGTTTGCGGGCATTCCCTCATCTTTACAACACGTTAGTTCGGAGTGAGAGTATGTCGGAAAAAGACAAGAAAAAAGGCGGTGGATTTTTCCAATCCGTGAAAGAATTTGTGTACGGCGTAGCAGCCCATGACTCGGCCCGTTTTGCGCTGAAGACGCGAGCCAGCATGGAGCATCTCTTCATCCTCATTACCATGGGTGATATGTTGGGCGTTCCTATTCTGCCGCCATATTACTCGCTTAGATTGCTGCCGTACGTGGTACCTCAAATTTCTACGTGGAAGCGAAGGATGCTGAGAGAAAAGGACCTCACCGACGCTCTAGCCTGACAGATTTCTTTGTCTGTTTTTCCCGTTGCGGTATCCGGCCTCATGAGGCCCAGGCGTCGCGAACCAAGCGGCACATCCGGAAGGGGCTTATCCACATGTCTCTAGTAAAGATTTTCGAACAATATCCCGATCGGCGATACATCATGTTTGGCGGAAAGGGAGGATTGGGCAAGACCACCTTTTCGGCCGCCACTTCCTATTACCTTGCCAAAAAAGGGAAAAAGGTCCTTGTCTTTTCAGTGGACCCCCAGGCTTCCCTCACTGATATCTTCCAACAGGATATCTTCGGAAAAGGACCTACTGAAATAATGCCCAACCTGTACGCCCAGGAGATCGACGCGGATAGGCGAGTCCACGAGTACCAGAATGAGATCCGCCAAAAAATCCTGGACATGTACGGAATGGACAAGATTCCCGACGAAATCGAGAGCTACATCCAGGCAGCGGCAGCAGAACCCGCGATGGAGGAAAGCGCGATCTTCGACGAGGTCGTGGACATAGTGGTGGCGGGAGATTACGACTACTACATCTACGATCTGGTTCCATTAGGCCATGCGCTCTACTATTTGAGCATGGCTTCCGTGTACGACGCCTGGATCGGCAAAATCACGGGCCTACGAGAACAGATGAGGGAATTCGACCAAGTCGCGGCTGTGATTAAGCGTGACAAGGACCTGGAAGAAGACCAGATCCTGAATGAACTGATTTACATCAGGGAACGGATCAACAAATCGTCCAGCATACTCACAGATAAGCAAAAAACCGCTTTCTTCTTCGTAATCACTGCGGAAGAAATGATCATCAAAGACACCCAGAAGGCCGCAGAGCTTTTCGCAAAGTTCGATGTGCCCATGAGCGGCTATATCATCAACCGCGTACTGCCCGATGAACTCAAGGCCCAGAACATTCCGGAGTACCTGAAAAATCGTTTCCAGATGCAGGACCACTATCTGGAGGTCATAGAAAAGGATTTTGCAGGCGAGATACTGGCTTCCGTTCCGGAGATGGAACGAGACGTTACGGGGCTGCCCATGATTGAAAAGATGGCCAAAGCCATGTTCGGCGATTTCTAACGAGCCGGCAGGGGGTACGAAGTGAACACGATTACAATCGATATGCACAAATTCATGAGCGATCATCCGCGAATGAAATACATCTTTTTCGGAGGAAAAGGAGGGGTCGGGAAGACTGTCATGGCCGGGGCCGCGGCGCTCTGGTCCGCGAAGCAGGGCAGGAAGACTTTGCTGGCCTCCACCAACCCTGTCCACAGCCTTTCCAACCTGTTCGAGCAAAATGTCTTCGGAAAACCGGTGGTTGTATGCGATGAAGCCAACTGTTACGCTTTTGAAATCGACACCCGCGACACCATTGAGCGTTCCAAGAAAGAAATTCGCGAGAAGATAAACTGGTTCCTCAAGTTCGCGGACATAACCACCAACGCGGATGAATTCATCGAATCCGCGACGATGAACCCCGCGTTCGAAGAATCAGCCATGTTCGAGAACATGATGGATCTCATGTTCAAGGATGAATACGACTTTTATGTTTTTGACACCGCGCCCACAGCGAACGCCAGGCGCCTTTTGGGAATGTCCAAAGTCTACGCACTTTGGGTCCAGAAGATGTTAACGAGCAGGGAAGAAGCGAAATCCTTGCGTGAAATGCTCTCATTCTCCAAGAAAGAGGAAGCCGACCCGCTCATGGATTACCTGCTCAGCTTCAAGGACAGAATGGGCCATGCAAAAGAATTGCTTACGGACGAAGCTCTCACGGCTTTTTTCTTTGTGACCCTGCCTGAAAGTCTTCCCATCGCGGTGATTACACGGTTCATAAACTGGTTCCATGAGTTTGGGATTCCTGTTGGCGGTGTAGTGGTAAACGGGGTCATCCCGAAAAAGGAAGTGAAGGAAGACGCGGCTGAGTTTGTCCGGAACCGCGTGCTGATGCAGGACGAACACATGGAGGAGATCCACCGAATATTCGGCGACCGGGTTCGTTCCATTATTCCGCTATTCGAAACCGAGGTTAAGGGATCGGAGATGTTGAATCGGCTTGTCCGTCACCTGTTCCCATGATCATTGTTGACCACTCCGCCTGTAACAAGGCGCTCGACCTTGCGTTGTCTTAGTTTTTTTTTCTTTGACCGACTTCGGCCCGCCCGTCTCAATGAAGAGATTGGCGGGCCGAAGCGTTTCAGGACGGCCATGTTGACACGGACCTGCCTATACCATGTTGCGTTCGTAAGGACGTAGTACTAGTGTGCGACAACCGATTCGGCTTTGGGATTGGACCAGCGAGGACGCGATGCTACCTGTAGGGGCGAGGCATGCCTCGCCCGCACGGGCGATCCTGCGTCGTCGCGGGATGTCGCCCCTACAGCGTCTCACATCGTCGCTGCAATCTTGAGGTAGCATCTTGAACGCAAATTAGTATTACGCAGGTCCGTGTGGCTTCGTTTTCACGTTCGGCGTCTATACCTATTCTCGAAAGTTCTGTCGGAATGGAATTGCACTGCGTAAAACGAGCGGACAGGGGCATGCCAGTAGAGCCCTTACTTCCAGCGCGCCGTCCATGCATCCGGCATTCCCCAAAGGGGAATACTGTGAGTAGCCCTGGGTGAAACCCAGGGAAGAAGCCCCGACCAATCACGGAACCGGCCCCGGAGGGGTCGACCCCTTCAGGGTCGAAAGAAACTAATTATTGGCTCTGCGCACCACGGGTTTCATCCCGTGTGGCGCGGGACTACCCACCGTACTCCCCCTTCAGGGGAAAGATACAGGCGACAGCCATTTTCGCGATGGATTTTGAGAACTGTTATAATCCCAGATCGTTATCAGACATTGCTGTCCAGCTGGCAAGACACCGGCCTGTGGTCGCTTGTCCGAGTGCTGGTGTTCGAACCCGCGTTGTGTCTTTCATACGCTTCGTGTTCGACCTGCCCCGCGTGTTCATTGACAATTAAAGGGAGCTGACCGCGACACAGAGGCTGACTAATGAGAATGTGATCCAGTAATAACGGGTTCTGTGACGCGGGGATGCCGACCACTTCATCTTTGTACTTGGCCGACCATCGCAAATGGCCGGGAAAATCGAACAAGGAATGGTTGAAAAACCGCTCGGCAATCAGCACCTCGCCCTGGACGTTGCCGATCAGATCAAAGAATAAATAATTCGTCTCAAAGAAATCTTGACCGGGGCCGTCGTTGCAGTCGCCCATTACGACCAGGCCCGGCTGCGCGAGCTGCTCGAATTTCGCACTTATGTAACCTCGAATATTGCGTGCTTCGGTTGCGAGCTTTATGCGGGCTTTGATGCCTTCCTTCAGGTATTCACCCGTTAGGTTGCCGTCTTCGTCGCGAATAAGGCGCTGCTGGTTTATCTTGGACTTCAAATGCACGCCGATGAACTCGATTTGTCGGCCGTTTCCAAGGTCGTAAATGAGCACCTGGGGGTGCCGATAATGAGAGTGGCGTGTCGGTTTCTCTTCACCCCAGAGGAAAACGGTCCATGTGTTAGCGCCGACGAAGGACTGCCACACTTCCGGGGATTGGAGCCTACAGTTCGCTCGAAGGGCCTCTTTCACGAGGAACCATATCCATTGTGTTCCTTTGGTTTGATACTCGGCATCCCGCGCCCCAAGGGGATCGCCGTCTTGCCGCATGAGGACCGGCACCCATTGGCCGTTGAGGATCCGGGCGCAGAAATCGTGAATGGCCTGTTCCCCTTTGGGTCCTTCTCCCATGCAGATAAGATCGGGATTGATCTCTTCGATTGTTGCTCGGATGCGTCGCGCTCGATCTTCCGTGTGTGCTGAGGGACTTGCCGCAACCAGTCTGTCGGCATGCTCGACGTTCCAACTCATAATTTTCAAAGACATGGTTCCCCCTCCATGTTTGTGGGGCCGATTGGCCCATTTCTAAAAAGGCTGTAGAACCCGCGACTTTCTGGAAGAATTCCCGGGGAGGCCGAACAAAAAGGGCCTCCCCGGACCCCTCCCCAAAAACTCCCATGATTTTGTACCATTGTCGCCACTGGCGACAATGGCTTGGTGTGAGCCTCTCCCATGTCCATTCTATGCCGAGGGGTTCCGAAACCGCTGCTAATCCGAAGGGAAATGATCGATCCCATCGCAATGGTACCTGATCTCTTACGTCAGCAAATTGGCGCACTTTGGCAGTTTCTCAAAAGCCCGGACCCCTCAATTGGGCAGAACACATACCTGTCGTGGGCAATTATTGGTGGGACAGGCGTCTCGCCTGTCTATCGAGGACGGGCAATCCCGCGTTGTGCGCGGGATCTTCCCCACCAACTTATTCACGGTGTCGGACATCATTTTCGGCAACAACTATGTTAGGGGCGGACCTTCGTGCTCGCCATATTCATGATTATGGAACAAATTCGTGTAAGTCCTATCATCCCGGAGGGACGAATTGGTTTAAGAAGCAATTTAGCGCCTATGCGCAGCAATCAATCGCCGCGGGCCTTTTGGTTCCCTCTCCCGCTGGGAGAGGGCTGGGTGAGGGGTCGGTCTTTTGGCATCCCTGCGTCACCCGCCGATCATGCATGATTCACAAAGGTACGATAAATTCCCGAACCGGTTCGCAGGTGGCGCCACGCGCACTTTTTCAAAGGGCACGGTCTTGGGGCACTGCGTGCATTGGACTTCCAAGCTTGGTAAATGAATGTGCATACCAATCGAGGCGGGCAATATCGCTTTGGTTCCCGTCCGCTCTCGGATTGCTTGCACGAGATCAATGCGCAGATCCGTCAAGCCTGCCCAAAACTCACTCACAAGAGTGGCCTTCGGTTTACAGGCTTTAACAAGCTCAATAAGACCGCGGTAGCCCAGGTGGTTCTTCTTTCGAGCTGCTGGGTTCAAAAGTTCCTTTGTCGTTGGCTGGCTGATGTGGGCCACCAGCAAATCGCAACCGACTAAATCGCGAGCTAATCCCTTGAAAAATCCCGTGTCTCCCGTATACCCGATGGTGAGGTTGGAACCGTCATCGCTGGTAAGATGTAGCTTAATACCGACCGCATTGGGAACCTCTTCCTTCGCGTGCCGGACAGGGAAATACTCTACTGAAAAAGGTAGCTTGTGCAGATCTTTGATTTTGCGATCCGTTTCGGCACGCCCGGTGTCAAAAACAACGGGCTTGAATTGATGTTTAGGCTTTTCAACATCAAACTTCACAGCGGTTTTTGTTTCCTCATCCCAAACCAGGGCATAAGGCACCATTCCCTTCTTGTGCAGCCGCCTGTGGACCCCATCAAGCTCGTACCGCAGATGATCTATGCTCTTGAGATCAAAGTTGTGGTCTGAATGATTGTGGCTTACAAGAACAGCGTGGATTTCTCGACCGTGGTACCCTGCGTCGTGGAAATTCTGTAAGAAATCAAATCCAGGGTCGATGACAATTCCTTTACCTTGCCATTTAAGGAAATATCCTCCGCCGCTGCACACGCGCTCCGATCCCTCCAGCAGCGGCACTGAACTGCTCCACCCCCGCAGAATACTCAACACATTGTCTCGATCGGAGTCTTGTCTTTTCCAGTACTTATCGTACTGTGTTTCCCCCGCTACTTCTATCTTAGCAAGTATGCGCTCTTCCGGCGTAGGCTGCATGCCTATTGAAGGTTTGCTTTCGAGTAGAGCGCGGTCATCCGTGCTCAGTGACTCCTTCCGTAGTCCCGATTCCAACAGCGCAACAACCGACCTGGCCCGTGATGCCCAAGGCTCTTCCTTCCGCAATTTGGGATCTTCAAGGGCCTGTCGGAATGCGTCAATCGCCTCCTCGTTTTTGCCCCGGTCTTTTAACGCAAGGCCCAGGTTGTTCCATGCTTTACCCGGCGTGTCGTTCTTGGGATCTTCCAGGGCCTTATGAAAAGCCTTGATCGCCTCGTCGTAATTCCCCTTATCCTTCAGCGCAACGCCCAGGTTGTTCCATGCGTAACCCGGAATGTCGAAATCCGGATTTTCCAGGGCCTTGTGATAAGCCTTGATCGCCTCGTCGTATTCACCCTTGTCTGCCAGCACAAGGCCCAGGTTGTTCCATGCTTTGCCCGGCGTGTCGAAATTGGGATCTTCCAGGGCCCTGTGATAAGCCTTGATCGCCTCGTCGTACTCGCCCTTCCGCGCCAGCACAAAGCCAAGGTTGTACCAAGCTTTACCCGGCGTTTCTAACCTGGGATCTTCCAAGGCCTTCCGGTAACTCTTTATAGCCTCGTCGTACTCGCCTTTCCGCGCCAGCACAAAGCCAAGGTTGTACCAGGCTCTTCCCGGCGTGTCGTAATTGGGATCGCCCGGGGCCTTGCGAAACGCTTTGATGGCCTCGTCGTGCTCCCCCTTCTCCGCCAGCGCAACGCCCAAGTTGTACCAGGCTTTTCCCGGGGTGTCGAACTCGGGATCTTCCAGCACTTCGTGGTAAGCCTTGATTGCATCATCCGGGCGGCCTAGCGTCTGAAATGCTGACCCTTTGAGAAACCACAAATAGCCCTTTTCAGTCGCCGGAATTTTCTTTTCCGCGGAGTCAAGCAGCTTCAGCGCGTCCTCGGCTTTGCCGCGATTTTCGTTGAGGCTCGCGAGCAGAAGGGCTTCGCCCCATTCAAGTCCATGCTCCAGCGTGTAGTCCATAGCTTTCTTGTGAGCAGGAGTGTCACCGTCGGCAGAAGGGCGCTGCTTCACGTGCTCGGCACGAGCGGCCCAGAACAGTCGCCGGAATTCTGAAATGACTTTGTCCTTCATGGTTCTCCCCAACCGAAGAAAGAGGCCTGGTGCAGGAGCGAGGCGCAAGAGAAAGTATGTCAGATACGCGCGGGCATTATTTCATGTCGCGTGGTCCTCTAATTCTATTACCTTTTTCGGACGCATGCACCTTTTATATTGCCGCGCCCGGCGGTAAGGATTCAGCCCCTGGGGGTCAGATACACAGCGTTTTCTGGTTTGCCTTTCTCTGCCCCACCCCTAAAAATCCCCCTACCCTCATAAATGCAAAAATGATGCACCGGGATTCCTCATCAGGAACGATCTGGGTTCGAGGGGCGGCTGCGATGTCATGAACAGCATATCGGTAGGGACCGGCAGCCCGAGGTTTCGGGTAGCCAGGAGGAGAAGGCCTCCCCCTGGCCGTATTCAATCAGTCAGCCCGCGCCTGCTCAAGCGCGAGCTTATTTGGCCTGCTTGGCCGCTGTGGCTGGTTGCGTCGTGTCAGGCACGGTGAACTTCAGTGCTTCGGGCACCAGGCCCCAGACTCTCTTTTGTTGCTTTTCCAGGTTAACCTGGTCTCTCCAGTTCTGTCGCAGTCCGTTCCAATTGAGATCCTTTGCGAAAGCCACTGGAACCGAAATCACAAAAGATGCCAAGATCAGCAGTAACATTAGCTTTTTCATCGTCGTTCTCCTCTCTTGTCCGATTTTGTCCTACAGACATCGCAAGGCGACGGCCTGCCCGCCGTTCTCGCACGGCTTTTCGCCTCCATTGGTCTGAGGAACATGGCTGGGCTTAGGCTTTTTCCTGAGCTTCAATATCCCCGGCATACATGCGCATGGCACAAATAGCCTGATGTATTGAAACTCGGCTGGAAATGGGCCTGTGGATATGTCCGGAGATGGTCACATGAGCAGAAAGACGCTCTGAAGGGAGACAATGGCAGGATTGAGATGGGAAACCAAAGGCGGAATGCGTTTTCCGCCAGCCAGAATCCCTGAATTTACGGCTGAATTCTGCAGGCACAGCGCATGAACCGCCCCATGCATCCAGATGAACGAAGTCAGAGCCCCAAATACGGGGCTGGAGAAACATGTCGGACTCATAGGGAGGATAGAGCAGTTGCAAAGTGCTCCGTCCGCGGTCGGCCCATTTGAGGGCGAACCGTGATCGCAGGCCGGCGGGGCAGCGCCGTCCGACCGGGAAGGCTGGCAAGCATCATGGGCGTGGGCATGGAGGCAATTGTGTTGAGCACAACATGACCCTCCGAAGCCCGTGACCGAATCGACGAGAAATAGACTGACGATCAGCCAGATCCAAACTCGCGGCACAAATTTCGGAATTTTGCTCATGAAACCCGCCCAATTTGAAACGGTTCCTCAGCCTTTGATTTCAGTCTAGGACTCTCTCCTTGTCGCGTCAAGCTGTTCTTTACTAAATCAGTACGAAAAAGTGATGGCCCTCTGAGTAGTCTCCAGGAAATGCATGGGGACCCGCAGTTTCGGTCTGTCCTGGATCGTCTAATGAGGTCAAATATTTTCAAGGGTTACGCGCCCGCGTTTTTTGGTGCGTGGCCCTGGAAATCTCTTTGTCGCAGTTTCGGCGTTTCAATGGAATTTTACGACCTGTCAGGAATATTTACAGGGCTCGCGTAGGCGTCCTGTTGAGCCACTCGGAAAAGTCGCGTAGTTCCAAGCTGATATGTTGTTTACAAAGCAGCGGGATTCTTGGCACAGGCATTGCTTCGAGGTTCGGTGAATTAAACCGAGGATCGCTGGAATGCATAATCAGTTTTCATTATTAATTGCCGACCGAAACCGAAACGTTCGCGATTTTCTCAGGCGTGAGTTTGTCGCCGAAGGATACTCCGTGCAACTGGCCAAAGACGATCGGGAATTACTGGACTTGATAAATGCGGGAGCAGAGCCTGATCTGCTGATCCTGGATCTGGAAATGCCTTATGCCCCAGGACCGGATGTTTTGGCGCAACTCCAGCATTGCAGCCCATGCCTGCCTGTCGTGGTATACACCTTGCTCACCGATCATGCAGGGAACGAGGCCATCCAGAAAGCAGCGGCGTTCCTGGAAAAAAGAGGCAACAACATCGAAGACCTCAAAGCGGTGGTGGTGCAGGTGCTCAGAAAACGGTATCCCGGTGGGCCTGGAATTGCCACGCGGGGCCGTGAAACAACCGAGGAACCAGCAGAAGAATTCCACGATCCGGCAAGCAAGTGATACTCCGGTTGCCGGAGTAATGTCCCTTTGGCCACAAGATTATCAGTATGGTTTTCAGACTGTATCGACGGGGCCCACTTTGCCAGAGCTTCATAACGCCTGTCGTTCCCGCGAAAGCGGGAACCCAGGAAATCCCGCGGGACGGGGGACTGGATTCCTGCCCCGGTTTTCACCGGGGTAAACTTGAGGATCGCAGGAATGACGGAATGTAGTGCCTGCAAATCGGACAAAAATTGTGGCAACTGCTATATATCAGTGCTCAGCGGTTCTGTTGGCATGAAAGTGCACTGCTGGCCAAGGCAGCCGTGGCACCCGATCCACGAAAGCCGAGAATTATTATCCCATCGATATCGTAGTTGGAAAAGTTGCTAGGTTTTGCCCAAGTTTCTTGGACAGGCTGCTACACTGAACTGATCTTCTTCTCGATGCGCGCCAGCCGATCGTCAATGGAATTCAGTCTGGCAAAGACCATGTTCAGGAGGCTGCCCGCCTCGGCGGAATCCGCGGGGTAAACGGCCATTGAATCAGCCTTGCCTGTGGTTTCCTGCGGGCCGGGCACTGGGGCGGCCGGTTCCGATACAGTGGCGGCTTGCTTGCCGGCGTCCTTTGCCGGAGCCGAGTCAGTCGCGGGCAAGATATCCACGGCCGCGGGTGCTTCTTCGCGGGAAGCCGGACTAACCGGCTCCAGTAGCTCAAATGAGGGGTTTTCGACCACTTCCGACAACGCTCGAAAAATTTGTGACGGGGGCAGATCCGGAGTGGCCGGCTCACTGAACTCCTCGAAAGAAACCCCCTCGCCTTCCGCTGCGCGCGTCCGCAAGGGGACCCCTTTGAAGAAGTCGTTAAACTCTTCTTTTGTTAGCTTACCGTTCCGGTAAAGAGGCAGGAGGAACTTGGCGAGTTCCTGATCAGAGGTCCGGTATTTCTTCACCAACTCTCGCTTGAGGGCTCCGTCTCTAATGGCGTCCAAAAGCTCGGTCGGGGTTGCCAATTCTTCCAATTTCGCCATGCTGATTGCTCCGGAAAGGTAATTGTGCGCATTTATTATATCTATTATCCTTTTAAAGATCAACCACAAACACGTTTAAGTGAAGTTTCGGCTTGAATAAAAGCCACTGTATTTCGAATTGCGAACCTGGCGGAAGTCCGTTTCAGAAAAAAAGTTGCTTTTGAAGTTTTTCTGGTGGAACTTCCGGGTGGTAGCGGATGACCGAAGCGCTATCGAGAAAAGATCGCACATGGAGAGCCACATGATAAGAACCGCCCCGAAATACAAGGCGGTGGTCTCGTCCGATTGGAGCGAGTGCCTTTCGCCCAACGGCCCCTTCGACCCTATTAGCTTTAATTATCCGGAACTGACTGCACAGCTTTCCACCATCTTCCGCCAATATACAGGCAACGAGATCTCCCTGTCTCAGGCCGCACGCCAAATAAGAAGTTTGCTTCCGGGTCCTTTCACCGAAGAACAAATGGACGCGTATCTGGATCACTCCTTCAACACTTACACAGGGGTACCTGAGCTAATTGAATGGTGCCTAAGCCGCGACATCCTGTTCATGATCAATACCACCAATACGCAGGCATATTTTCAGCGTGTATTCAAAAAAGGATTGCTGCCCGAGGTGCCGGTCGTGGCCGCCAATCCAATGATAACCTTTGCCGAATCCGAGAAGGACCGCCGTTATGTGCACCAGATCCTGGAGATCGAGGACAAGGCCAGGGTTACCGATGCGTTGGTTCGTTCACTGAATCTCCCGCATCGAAAGGTGATTGTTATGGGAGATAGCGGAGGTGACGGGCCTCACTTCCAGTGGGCCGCGGGGTCAGGAGCCTTCATCATCGGAGTTATGACAAAGCAGTCCCTTGCTTCTTTCTGCCGCACGAAAGGGATAACCATAAATGTGCTCTTCGGAGTGTCTTACGCACCCGGGGAAATCAAAAACATCGAAAAAGAAATGAAAGTGAATTTCATGGAACTCGCTGATGTGATAGAAACAGCCCTCGCGTGACGCGTCTCAATGATGCGCCCGAAACCGTACCATCCTCGCGAAGGCTGAAGGAAGATCGCAGAATATGAAAGCGCTACTAATCGGGTTGTTCTTGATGCTGACTGCGGGCTTTTCAATCAGTGCAAACGCCGCGGCAGATTTCGGGGTGGCTGAAAACGCCTTGGGCGGGTTGCGAGGCATTCGCTATGAGAACGTTTACACGAAAGTCCCCACCTCCGGAAAGCTCGTCTCCATCAAAATCACCGACAGCGGACGAATCTACTATATTTGCCGCGAGAAAACCGGGTACGCGATTTACCACCTGGAAATCAGGCCCATCGAAGGATACAAGGAAAAGATCGAAGAGGAAGTGAAGGAAAAAAGCCGGAAATGGGACCAGATGCACCCTGACGAACTCCTATT
The DNA here is from genome assembly GCA_016212925.1 of Desulfomonile tiedjei. Classification (NCBI taxonomy): domain Bacteria; kingdom Pseudomonadati; phylum Thermodesulfobacteriota; class Desulfomonilia; order Desulfomonilales; family Desulfomonilaceae; genus Desulfomonile; species Desulfomonile tiedjei. The sequence goes on along the minus strand of JACRDF010000002.1, from coordinate 48,905 downwards.
CACCAAAGGAAGATACGAGCGTGAGCTGAACAAGCGTTTAAACAAGTACCGAGAGGCTGTTTGGGTCAGAAACGAAATTGTGGTGGAGGAACCTCCTCAGAAACCTGAAAGGGGCGGCAAATAGATAGAACCCAATTCGCTGAAAATCCGGGAATGCGGATCTGACCCGGGAAGATGGATGGAAACAAATCATGAAGCGCTTTGCCATTTTTGTACCTGTCTTTCTGCTGCTCATTTCTCCGGCCCTTTGCGGAGCAGATGACGAAATCTTTCGATTCGCGGTTTTCTCGGATACCCGCGGGCAAGCGAAAACCGCCAAATGCTCCGATGATAACTTCGGCGTTTCTCAAGTTTTGGAGCCGATAGTCAACGCCGTATTGGCAACGAATCGTTCACTACCCATAAAACTGGTCCTGTTCCCGGGAGACATGATGTCCGGCGGATGGAAGCGCGATGCTGCATCAGTCGCGGAGTGCAACAAGATTCAGCTTCTGCATTGGCGCGAAACAGTCAAGCCGCTTCTCGACGCGGGCATTGGGTTCTCGGTCACGGCGGGCAACCACGAAGTGATCGCAAGGGATGAATCGGTTCCTCGAAAGCAATGCTCAGAGCATGCGAGCGCATACACCCCCGCTGAAGAGAATTTCAAAGTTTTCAGAGAAGTCCTGGGTGACATGCTACCCGGCCGCGGCGGGCCGGAGTCCGATTTTGGATTAACCTACTCTTTTGACATGAACGGCTGTCATTTTGTGGTTCTCACCGCTTACACCATGTCTCAAAAAAACTCATTCTCCGAGGAGACCCTGGAATGGTTGGCCAGGGACTTGAGCGAAGCAAAGGCAAGAGGGTTGATCACTTTTGTTGCGTCCCACCCCCCGGCGTTTCCTGGTGGAGGGCATATGTGGGATTCGCTGCCTTTTTTCGACCCCGAGTACACCTGCGATAACCTGAGGGGCATTGATCGGCGCAAGGATAGGGACAGGTTCTGGGACCTTCTCAAGAAGAATAACGTGGCGGCTTATTTTTGCGGCCATGAGCACCAAATTCAGGTGCAGGAAGTGGAAGGTGTCTGGCATGTTGTTTCAGCCGGCCTGACTACTCGGCTGTATCCGCTCAATGGCTCGCCGTGGGACAAACAGCGCAACACGATTCTTTATGACGGGAAATTCCAGAACCCGCGGGCATCCATCATCTGGCCTTGGAATGAGACCCAAAAGGCCTATTGGGGCTGGTGTCTGGTAACTGTGGCTGGGAAGAAGGTCACGATGGAAGTCTTTGGCTCAGATGTTCCGCCCACGAAAGAATCCGATCTAAAGCTGCTCAAGTCCTTTACGCTAACCGAAGGAGGCTCCTAAGGCCGATGATTGAGGCAGCAGGACCTTGACGTCGTTGCCTTTTCCGTCATTCCGGCGAACGCCGGAATCCAGGGTTATTAGTCCGCGTTCTCCGCGGGGGGTTCTGAATTCCGGCTTTCGTCGGGATGGCAGCGTGGACTGATGAGATGCTCCTTATACCAATTGCCACAATTCTTGACCTTTTGCACCGCCCACGCTCCAAGAGAACCGGTGGGGTCCAGAGCCTGCGCCGGACCGCGATCCGGGGTCCCTGTCACGCCAGGGGCGTGATTGATTTGTAAGGGAGAACTGTGCCGGCACGGAGGCCGGCACCCACCAAATTCCAACAGGCACTTCTCACAATCGGACACTATTTTTGACACTTGCTACAAATCTACCGCGTTGCCGCAACTCCCGCCCAAAAAAGGACTTGTATCGTGAAACGCCGCTTTGATGACACAGTCGTTGCCATGCTCAAACGCTCGCCCTTGTTCATCGTATTTGAAGGGATAGACGGGGCCGGAAAGTCCACCCAGGCAAAAATGCTAGCGGATCGGCTGGCCAAAGCCGGTGTTCCTGTTCTCCTGACCGCGGAACCTTCGGACAGTCCCGCGGGGCTTGCGATCAAATCCATGAAGACCCGGCCTGCTGTTGAAGAAGAAGCCAGGCTTTTCACCGAAGACCGCCGCCACCACGTTAAACGAGTCATAGCGCCCGCTTTGAGGGAAGGCCGCACGGTCGTGTGCGACCGGTATGTATATTCTTCGGTGGCTTACCAAGGAGCACGAGGCATAAGCCCTGAGGCAATTATTTCCGCAAACCGAGATTTTGCCATCCCTGCGGATATTACCTTTCTGATTGAAATCCCTGTGGAAACTGCTCTCGCACGAATCGCAAGCGAACGGGCCGGAGGGTTTTCTCCTTTTGAGCTGAAAGAAAACTTGATGGCTGTTGACGCAATTTATCGAGTGCTGAACGATCCGTTGATCCACCGAATCGACGGAGTGCGTCCGACAGACCAAATTCATGAATTGGTGCTCGATGTCCTAGGGACGCTGATGGAGGACCGCCAGGCCGCGCGACTGCGATAGACTCGTCTCACGGACCCCGAAAGTTATTGTTCGAGCCCAACACTGTCAAATTACATAAGGCAATCACTACAACTTATTGACAGAATGACCATTTTTCTGGTATTATTGCTGCGGGTTTGGTTCGAATGGCTATCAAAGGAGAGACCATGCGAGCGATCTGTTGCATAGCAGCGGTGATTCTGGTTGCCTGCTTCGCTCTATACGATTCTTCGGACGCCTGGGCGGCTGCGGATTATGATTCCCGTTTTGTCCGAAATTATCCGCCGGGCAATTATGGGATGTGGTACAAGGCTCAGAGGTTTTCCGAGAATACCGACCCGGAAGTCCCGCGGCAAGAAACGTATCGGTGGGACAGGTTCATGAGCAGGGTTACCGAAGTAGCTTTCCCCTTCTATCCCATTCCTTACGACTGGGAATACGGAACCGATCGGGAGTTCAATCTCCCCGACTACAATCGTAATGATTGGTGGCGGTAACGCCTTTGTGGCAAAGAACTTTTTGGTAGAACTGCCGCGTCCCGAGCGATAATAAGTTTTAAGACCGGCTCAATCGGCGTGGTTAGCGTAGGTCAACCGGCAAGAGGCCCAAGCCGCCCTCCAGGGGCACCCCTGGCTTCTTGGAGTCATGGCGGAGAGAGAGGGATTCGAACCCTCGGAACACCTTGTGGGCATTCACGCGATTTCCAGTCGCGCCCCTTCGGCCACTCGGGCATCTCTCCTTACTAGAGGCAATCTTTATATCATAAAACACCATCGGCAGCACGGTCAAGGAGAATCCATGACTACTCCCGACCAATCCAATGCTTTCCGTAGCGGCTTCATCGCGGTGGCCGGCCGCCCGAATGTAGGCAAATCAACCCTGGTTAATCGCATAATGGGCCAGGAAGTGGCAATTGTTACACCTAAGGCCCAGACAACCCGGCACCGCATCACCGCCATTCACACGCTGCCGAACGTCCAGATGGTGTTTCAGGATACTCCGGGGTTCCACGATGCCAAGACCCCTCTCAATAAGTCCCTGGTGGCCACCGCGGTCAAATCGCTCGAGGAAGCCGACGTAATCCTGTTGATGGTGGAGCCGGGAGAAAAGATCCACGACGATGATCTCCGAATCATAGACCTGATCAAATCCGCCCGCCCCCCCTCGGTCGTTGCGATCAACAAGATAGACACCGTCGAACCACCCACTCTTCTCCCGTTGATTGATGCATTTTCCAAAGCCCACACTTTCGCCGCCATTGTCCCCATAAGCGCCCTGAACGGGTCCGGGGTGGATGATTTAGTTGAGACCCTGATCGCGCTGCTGCCCGAAGGACAGCCGCTCTTTCCTGAGGATGAGATAAGCGATTTGCCGGTGAGGTTTTTTGTCTCCGAGATTGTGCGGGAACAGATTATGAAGCTTACCGGGGAAGAAATCCCTTACAAAACCGCTGTCGTGGTGGAATCCTTCAAGGAGAAGGAGGACCTGGTAGTAATTCACGCGGAAATTCACGTGGAAAGGGACAGCCAGAAAGCGATACTAATAGGGAAAAACGGTACGATGATAAAACGGATCGGGATTAATGCGCGCAAAAAAATCGAGGAATTTTTGGAGCGCCGCGTGCACCTTGAACTCTTCGTCAAAGTGAGCCCTCGCTGGACCCGCGACCCGTACAAGCTCAAAGAATTCGGATACTGAAAGCAACCGGCACGCAGGATTACAGACCGGGCAAAACCCGTGTCAGGGGCACACATGGGCCGCTATTGATCGGCTGTTGGGTGCCACTGACCTGGGAACCAGGTCAGTGCAGTTTTTGATCTGAAGTCGTCTTCACCGTTTGAAAGCGAACTGGTATTATCGGTACCAGGCCACTGCCGGAAAGCACATGAGTTCCGTCCAACAATCTTAGAAGCGCATCCGTATCACCAAGAACCTATGAATTGGCGCTTCGGTCTCGCCCGCCTATTCAATTCTGAAGAACGATTCATCGAACTCCGGTTTACCTTCATATTTTTTCGTGAAGAAACCCGGCGCCATGTCCATATGCTTGAATATTTCAGGGTTCACTTCGACGCCGACCTGATGAAGCGCCTTAACTACTGCGTCCGGCGAGGGCGGGCATGTCTTGACACTTATCATCTTCCCGATATCCGGGTTATCCTTGTTCGCTTCGTAAAGGCACTTTCCTATAAGAACGGTCTTCTTGCCGGGGGTGGGCTTCATCAGTTTTCCTGTCAGGATTTCAACATTATCCCACGCTTGTCCCTTCCAGGCATAAGCGACAGCCGTCAGGGTCATCCCGGTCAAAATGGAACAATACGTACAGATAGTAAGATCGTATTTCGGGTACGCGAGTCCCTTTATGCCCATCTTTTCCATGGGCAAGGGCAATGTGCCGGCTTCGTTGTACTTAAACGCGTGCTCAAGGCGCATGGCCACGTTCTCAATCTTCTCCCCCACGACTTCCACGTCCGAGAGATCGATGGGCATATTGGCGTCCTTTGCGGCATGAACCAGGTGAGGAACCTTGGAGGGCTCGTGTCCCAGGATCGTGGCGCCCACTTTGTCCGCGGCCAAGACGTTCGGCGACGCAACCAGCAGATCGCTGCGCCGTATCTTGCCGTCAAACCCGGGGCCGCGCTCGTTCGTATAAATCCCGTCAATGATCGTGAATGAAGGAGGAAGGGTCTTCATCAGTTTCGAGACCGTATAGTGAAGGTCTTTTTCAAGGTCCGGGGAATGACATTTTTTCCGAGAGTTGACGTCGATCATGCCTTTGAGGTTCTTGATACCCAGGCTTACCACAGCCTGCGCGTGGGTTTTCATGACCGGAATATTGACGACAAAGTCGCTGTGCAAGTAGTCCGCATTAAATTTAAGCTCCAGGTCATCGGCGAGGCGGACCTTTTCAAAAGGCCTTTCTAAGACATTCAAAACCTGGACTCCGTAACGCTTCTTCAAGGCATTGTAGCCCAGGATTTCATGGGAGTGAGCAGCAGTCTCTTTGTCCTTCGGATTGTAGACCACTGTCCCTTCACCAATTGTGATGCGGTCAATTCCGCGCTCTTTGAGCAGGACCACCATGTCATGAATGACTCTAGACGTTGTAATGACCCCCCACTTGGGGAATTCCACCGACTGCGTCCAGAAAACGATGTTAGGTTTAATGAAAACGCTTGCCCCTGCCGGGACGTGATCGAGTCCTCGGCACAATTCAACGGCCTTTCTCACCGATTCCAGCGGGGTCTGATAGCGCACTACCGCTACTTTGGTTTTGCTCATGAAAAACGCTCCTCGACAAAAGGGTTGCCCCAGCGTAGCAGTTACACGCCCTATGTTCAAGGCAGGATGTTGTCAAAAAACAGTCCGTTCAGCTACGCGGGGGGTCTGCACAAGCTACATTGTTACCGCGCAGAGCGCGGAAAAGGGTCCACATGGACTCGTGGCGCGATCCGTGCGATCTTTCTGGAGGGAGGTCTCTTGCTTTCCAGGTGCATGCAAGAAAAAAGGACCGGAAATCGAATAGATTTCCGGTCCTGTGGCGTGTTTTGGGCCGGATTCGACGGTCATGTTGACCGGTTCATCTCGACCTACCTTTTCTCCCTAGCGGAGTCCCGCTTTCGTTGTGTTGATGGGTTGACCTTCCTACTCTTTGCCTGGGTATATACGAGCACAGGACTTCTGGAGCTTCGCGGGCCTAGGCCTGACCCACGACGTTCGTGTTGGGACGAGGACCACTGTTTTCAAGCTTGATCTCCTCAATTATGGAAGCAATTTCCGCATGAAGGATTTCTAATTGCCAATTGAAATAGATGTCCTCGCCGAAGTCCCGTAGAAGCTGTTTTTGAGCGTTGATATAGTCTCTGGGCGACACCGCGCCGGAAAAAACATGAATGGGGTTGATCAGAGTCGCTATCACTTCTTCTTGTCGGTCAGCGGTGTTTTCGAGCTTATCGTTGTTTTGGCTCATGTTGCCTTCCTCTGTTTTTTTCATGCCCTCCTTTAATGCAACCCAAATGCCAACCGACGGCAAAAGTGATATGACTCCTGAAATCAACCAGTTCCGCATATCAACCCCTCCTGGTGTGCCTCTTCCCACTGTCCAGAATCCGACAGGCTTCTCGGGAGCACTTAGCGCAGCATGCTGTTAACGCTCACACAGCAGCGACTGTCCAAAATCGGACATGTCTGTCGCATTCCGCGCAGGCTCCCGGCCCAAAGGAACATTTGACCAATTCGGCTCTATTAAAATATAATGACTCCGAGCCGATTCGAAAGTTCGGGAAAAAGGTAACCTTTCAGCGGGACAAACCTAACAGGCTGGAATCACGATGGGAGAGGCTTTGAGGAGGAGATGGTCTCTTCCTCCATCCTCACCGAGCGCACCGCGCCGAGGCGTGGAACCCCGGTGAAACAACACGAAAATAGGACACAAAAACCTCGTGATCGGGGTTAGAGAGGACGACATACAATGTTTGGTCTTGGTATGCCGGAATTGCTCCTGATTCTACTCATAGTGGTGATAATCTTCGGGGCCAAAAGGATTCCGGAGATTATGGGCGGCATAGGAAAAGGGATCAAGACTTTCAAGAGAAGCATGGAAGAGGAAACACCTCCGCCCCCGCCCGCAGGATCCAATGAAGTTCCCAAGGAAAAGATCGAGCCGAAATAGTCGTCTAGCCGGCAATAATCTAATTTCTTAGCGATAGGTGTACGCGCGGTTCCACAGCCCCGAGGACAGGCTGTGGAAACCTTTCCCCATGAACCCAAAGAGAAATTGATCACTTTTGCCCACCAGAGACACCGCGTCGCGGGACCACGGAGCCGAATCATGGCCTTCAGCAATTTGTTATGGATTTGGGAGATTGTGTCCCTTGCCACATTCATAGGGCTTACCATAATCGCCTGGATCAGGGGGTGGCGGTGGAAGGCTTGCTTTCCCTTTGGCCTGGCTGCTCTGGCTTCCGGTGTGGGAGGTTTTTTGCAGGAGATGATGGAACTGCCCCGCCTGAGCCCCTTGCAGGCCACGGTCCTGTTCCTACCGTGGGACCTTGTTGTGATAGGTATCCTGGCCTGGATGGTGGCATTTCCGCCACGAGTCAAGGACTGAAGAATTTGTGGGAATGGACATATAAAACGGTCGTCAAAATCTTTCTCGTTTTTCACCCGGCCTGAAAGAGTGCGAATTGTGGCTTGGGTGCCACTGACCTGGGCACCAGGTCAGTGCTGATTTGGACCTATGGTAATTGCCAAAATTGATGTCCGTTGGCCCCCGACGGCCCTCCTGCCATTGCTGCCTTGCTCGCCCCGTCGTTCCCGCGAAGGCGGGAACCCACGGAATCCAGCGAGACGCGGGCCTGGATTCCTGCCCCGGTTTACACCGGGGTGAACTTGGGGATCGCAGGAATGACGGAATGGAGTTCCCCCGAAACGGACAGAAATTTCCCAACTGTCACAAGTCATCTTCATCGTTTGAAAGCCAACTCGTATCAGACACTTTTGCTTAGCGGTATCTTTACCAGAGGCGGCCTTCAACGCCACGTTCAGGCGGGCGAAGTGGTTCAGTCTGCTCTTCGGTAGGTTCTTCCCTGAGTACATGGAGCGGATTGGGGGGTAGGGTCTCGCGGAACAGACCCTGCGTCTCTTTGAGCAGAGCGCTGACCCTTTCCACGCGGGCAGGTTGGTCCAGCAGCGTGAGAGCTTTTCGAAAATCTTCCGCGGCCTTCGCGTATTCACGTTTGTCCTTGTACGCCACTCCTCTATTAGCATATGCCAATCCATTCGCCGGCTGCATCTGTATCACCCTGGTCATAACTTGAATGGCTCGATCAAAGTCGGCCTTCAAAAGTAAGACCTTTCCCAGGTTGTAGTACATATCGGCAGAGGCTGACGCAGGGTCGGCTTCTATGGCGCGAGCGAAGTCCTTAATTGCAGCATCGTAGGCCTTCAGAGCTTCGTATGCCGTCCCTCGGTTCCAAAGGACCCCCACATCCGTGGGATCAGCCTTCAAAGCAACATCCAAATCCGGGATCGCCTCCTTGTGGCGGCCTGCAAGCACCTTTGCTTCTCCTCTCAAAGAAGCGACGGGCGCAGACCCGGGCTCCTTTTCAAGGGCCTTATCGAAGTCCTTGATGGCTTCAGCGGGCTTGTTCAAGGTGAGCAGGATCCGGCCGCGAGCTACATAAATGGCCGGATCGGAGGTCTGAAACGACAACAGTCGAGTATAATCTGCCAGCGCATCTTCATTGCGCTCCATCTTAAGATACACCGACGCGCGGTTTGACAAAGCCTGGCCGAACTTGGGGTCGATTTCGAGGGCCCTGGACAGGTCCTTTACCGCGGAATCAAGGTTGCCAAGTAAATACTGAGCCCAGCCCCGATTGTTGTAGGCCTCTCGATTGTTGGGGTCCTGGTTGATGGTTCGATCGTAATCCGCCACCGCCTGTTTTGTCTTGCCCTCGGACAGCGAGAGGTTTCCCCGTTTCAAGTACGCCCGCGCGTGTTTGGGATTCATCTCGATGGCCTTATTCAGATCAGCCAGAGCGGCCCGTGTGTCCTTTTTGCCCGCGTACGCGGTCGCCCGGAGATAGTAAGATTCCGTATCCTGTGGATAAAGCTTGAGCGCCTCATCAAGGTCTGCAACAGCCTGATCGAATTGCCCTAATTCGGTTTCGGCCTCGGCCCGGACCCGCAGCGCGCCCGTATGTTTGGGCTCCAAATCCAGGACGCGATTCATGTCCTCCACAGCCTTGTCAAAGACTCTCTTATGCAAATGAATGAGACCCCGACCGTAGAACGCGTCAACAATATTGGGGTCCCTTGATATTGCCTGGTTGAAGTCCGCCAGTGCCCTTTCCTCGTCCCCCTTGGACCGGTACGCTACTCCGCGATTGAAGTAGGCTCTGGCATTGTTGGGATCGAACACCAGTGCACGGCTGTAAAGGCGGATGGCCTTGTTCAGATCCCATTTCCAGTGGGCTTCCACGGCTTCGGAGTACAAGCTTTTGGCGTTTTCCGCAGCACGGCCGGCGGTCGGATCGAGTGACAATCCAGCAATGAACAAGAGGATCAGAAATAGGAATGGGAGCGAAGGTAACCGTTTCGCCAGCCCCCCGAAAGGGTAGGCGAAAGAGCGGGAGCTTCGGCCGGGCGCTTGGTATTTAGTTCCAGTTAACATGTTGATCCGGTTCGGGTTCGCCATGAAACACGGCCCGGTGAATTTCGTTCGGCCAGAAAATCGCATGAAATTGGCCGTGGCGCAACGATCAAATATCGACTCGGCCCCAAACTACGGATTTGACCTCATGATCTTTCCGGATTGGCTGTTCGTGAACAAGCCGAGAAAAATCATCGTGCGGTCAAATTTTCTTTTACTTGAGCAGTATTGACTGGTGCTCTCAGTGAATTGGGGCCCTGCTTGTCCTCCGGCAGCGCAAGCGCGGCGGTGAAATCAGCTTTCGCCCTTGCTGGGTCGCCTTGAAACTCGAACGCGATCCCTCTTTTAAGATAGGCTTCACGATAGCCCGAATTCAGCTCTATGCTTCTCGTCAACTCTTTAATTGCGTCCCCGATCAATCCCTTTTTCCCCAGCGCCACACCAAGGTTAAAATGGGAAACAGGATCATCCGGCCGGAGCGATACAAACCTGGAAAATAGATTCACCGCGCCTTCATAGTCCCCTGCATTCTCTTTGAGCGTTCCCAACACCAGAAGAGTCTCGGTGTCGTCAGGGTCCAGCTTTGCAGCGGCTTCCAGGTCACTGACGGCTTTATCGAGCTGATTTGCGGCCAGATAACAGGTGCTGCGATATGTGTAAACAGGGGCCGTTTCGCGATCAAGCTCCAACGCCCGTGTAAAGTCTGCAATGGCCTTGGGACATTCGTTGACGCTCTTGTGGATATAACCCCGATTGACGTAACCTCGGGCAAGGTCCGGATTCAAGGTCAAAGCCTTGGAAATGTCCCGCATTGCCAGAACATTATTACCCTTTTTGAAAAAAGCCCAGCCGCGATTGTTATAAATGTCCGCGTATGTGGGATTCAACCGGACAGCGGAACTATAATCCTCAATGGCCTTGTCCAGGTCCTCTTTTCTGAAATAGCCGTTTCCCCTCTGGAAATATGCCAGGGCATACTGGGGATCGAGTTCAATCGCGTACGAAAGGTCTTTAATGGAATTCTCGATGTCTCCCAGTTTAAGACGCGCCGTCCCTCGATTGTAATAGGCTAACGCATGGTTCGGCTTCAGTTTTATTGCCTCACCAAAATCCTTTACTGAAGCCTCAAGATTATTGTTCTGCAACAGGGCCCAACCGCGGTTGTTGTACGCGTCCGCGTCGCGTGGATCTATCTCGATGGCGCGAGAGAAGTCGTCAATTGCTTTTTGCAGGTTACCTTTCCCGTAGTAGGCGTTTCCGCGGTTGTAATGGGCAAGGGCATAGGTCGGGTTCAGCTCGATGGCACTTGAATAATTCTCGATGGCCTTATCAAAATTGCCCTCTCTGTAATACGCGCTCCCCCGGTTATTGAGCGCGGTCTCCATCCGAGGATTCAGCTTTAGTGCCTTCGAGTAGTCCTCAATCGCCTCCTTGTTAGCTCCGAGCCGCTCAAGGGCAAGCGCTCGCCTGAAATACAGGTCCGCGTTGTCCGGCTCCGATCTTATGGCGCGTGAAAAAAAGTCTATGGCTTTCTTATACTCGCCCGCGCTGTGAGCCTTCTTGGCGTTTTCAGCAAGCTCTTCCGGGGCAGGGCTCGCGGCTGTGGCGTGGGCAGGAATGACAAGAATTAATATTAGAAGAGCCGCCGCGCACGTCTTCGACGACATTTATAAAACTCCCTTTTCATAGGGACATGGTTTCTATAATGGTATCATAACATGAAGATAATTGTCTACCCGAATGTGACTTCAGGGTTTTTTGCCACACATTAACAAAGCACTCCCCAGTCCACTCGGTCTTGTCAGGTCCGGATTTTTCTTACTAGCTTATAATCCATACATGACAGTCGCTTGTCAGTATTGTTCCACCGCATGGAAATCTTTGCCGGAATTGACTTCAACAATCGAACGGGCACTGGAATAACCCTGGAAGAGGTCATCCCGGAAGCCTTACTGACGGAGTCCTGGAGAAGGTGCGAGAAGATCTCATAGCAGCTTGCCATTTTCCCTATAAGACAGGCGGCATGTCTCTTCCGCTGCGAACGGCGGACCTGACTTCGCTCCAGAGACATGCCGCCTGTCCACCCAAAGTCAGGTTATTTATTGCGAACTGGTATCAGTCGAACAGCTTGTGCTTTCTATAGAACAACGGCTTCAATATTTTCAGACCCATGAAGGACGCAGCCGGCTTGATCCACGAACTCGCGCGGGTCGCGCTCCCGAGGCAAAGGCGACAATGCGCGTGAACCAGTTTTCCCGTCCGGAATCCCCGCATAATTTTTTCGAGTTCGGGGCTCTTCAGTATTTCCAACAGGCTGGTATTTTTAATGTTTCCCACAGAGGTTTTTCCGTCGAAATCCACGCAACACAAAACCACATCCCCGGAGTATAGAATGGCAAAGTGATCTCTCATTCCAAAGCAATACCCGTGCCCTGCCTCCACGATCCGTTCTTGGCTCAACGCGTTCCCCCAATCAGTCAGAACATAGGTCTCAATAAAGATATTGGGGCTTATTTCGATTACGTTCCAGGCATGAATTCCGATTCTGCTTATCTTGTTTTGTAGTTTGGCTCGGTCGACAGGAGTGCGATTCAGGCGTTTGTAGATCAGGTCGGTCCATTCGAGAATGGTCTTGCGTAAAGTGTCGGCGTCGCCCATGAAGTCGGGGATGCCGAGCTGTTCTCTCATCTTTCCGGCAAACCGGGTGGTCATAATTCGGATCTTGAATATGGGTGGTGAAGGCCTTGCTTCACACGCGGCCAGAAGATCCAGGAGCCTGGCCCTATAGTTGTCAAAATCGATGCGAGTGCCTCTTGTGGCCAGGAAGCTGGCCGCATCGGGAGTTTGAAGGGAAATATCCACCTGGTGCAGGTCCTGCCTGGCGAGCTTGTCAATCGTTTCCGAAGACAGCAGGGCCCCGTTGGTCGTGAGGCCTACAGGCAGGCTCAGTTCTTTGGCGAAATCCAGTATCTGGAAGAAGCGTGGGTGGAGAAGCGGCTCCCCCATGACGTGAAAGGTGACTTTTTCAGCAAGATCGAGCTGTGCGATTTGATTTAAGGCAGACCGTGCCAACTCCTCTTCCATCACCCCGCGGGGACGGGTCATCACACCGTCAGGGCAAAACACGCACGAGAAATTGCATCTGTTGGTAAGTTCCAGATGAATACGCTTGAATTTTGTGGGCAGGTATGAAGGTATACGGTCGGTCACGGTCACTCATTTTCGGGTCATGGTAATCGCGGCACAAGCCGGCCCGTCCGAGGGGCTCGCTTCTAAAACCCCTCAAAGAATCTCTTGAGCGGGCCAGGCGCTGAAACCGAGTATAACTGAGATCATGGATTTTGGGAAGGAATGAGGCCTAGATTGCAACGGACGCCTCAGCCGCGTATTCAGATATCAGCTTGGCCGACACGAACGGCCGGTGATAGGATGCCTTCAAATCACATTTCCTGGAAGTATTCATGCCGCCAAGACTCATGAGCGTCATCGGGATAGGGTTGATCGTGGGGATTTGTTTTCTCGTGTCACGCGATCGGCGCAAGATAAATTGGATTCTGCTGCTGTGGGGGTTGGCCTTGCAGTACTGTTTTGCCGTACTGATGCTGAAAGCCTACCCCCAGGCCATATTTGCCGGAGCGCAATCTCTGTTTGACGGCATTTCCGCTTTCTCGTCACAGGGGGCCAAATTTCTTTTTGGCTCGCTTGCCGAGCATCAGGACTTCGTGATGTTGACCATGGCCGCGGTCATAATTTTCGTAAGTTCCGTTATGGCCGTGCTGAATTATCTCCGGGTCCTTCCTGCTGTGATTTATGTCCTGGCGCGTGGCATGCAACGGACAATGCGCACATCCGGCGCTGAGACGCTTTCCGCGGTGATGCAGATTTTCATGGGCATCGAAGCGGTGACAGGGCTGAAGCCGGTAATAGGGCGCATGACCACCTCGGAGCTTTTTACGGTCATGACCTGTTTTATGGCCAACCTTGCAGGCTCGGTTATGGCCGTGTATGTCGGGGTTTTTGGCGCGAACCCGGGCTACATACTGGCTGCAAGCGTCATGAGCGCGCCAGCGGCTTTGGCCTTCTCCAAGATGATGATCCCGGAAACCGGGACCCCCGAAACAGGGGACAGAATCGAATGGAAAGTCCTCATCCCTGGGGATCGCGGGATTGTTGAGGCCGCGGCCAGTGGAGCGATGGACGGCCTGAAACTGGCCGCCGGGATAGCGGCCATATTGCTGGCTTTCGTATCCATCATCCACATGATGAATGCATTCTTGGCAGTTCTCGGGACCTCATTTGAGCAACTGGGCGGTTACCTGTTCGCGCCGGTGGCATATGTGCTCGGCGTGCCGTGGGAGGACTGCGAGAAAGCGGGCAATTTGCTTGCCCTAAAGACCGTTTTCAACGAGTGGCTGGCCTACAGCCGCATGAAGGAGATGATTGCGGCAAACGAACTTTCACCACGGGCAGTGATGATCCTCACTTACGCTCTCTGCAACTTCGCTAATTTCGGGAGCATGGCCATTCTCATCGGTGGCATGTCCGCTCTGGCTCCGGAACGCAGGGAAGAAATAGTGGGGATGGCGTTAAGATCGCTATTCTGCGGCCTGTTGGCAGGCTTCTGCACCGCCGCGGTAGCGGGCACGCTGAGCGACTATTGAACGGCCGGTATTGGAATGAAGGCAGTTTCTGTCGCAAGCCCAATCCAAGTTAAAGAATCGCTCGGGGGGGCTACCATTACTTTTGCGCGTGTCCAATGTGGGAAAAGTGACCGGTCTCGGTGAGGGAAAGAATAAGGGGCGCAAAAAACCCGCCGGGGAGTCCCCTTTGCCGAAAGGACCTCCCCGCAATCTCCATATTTGAAAAAACTCGGCCCGTTCCCGACCGGGACCGCGACGGTTCATCACGAACCGGGAATCGCGACGCAACCGCAACCACCAAAGAGTTCCTGCTCGAAGCGTCTTTCCAAGTCGTCGTAATCTCCGGCCTCTTGCTCCATACTGCTTACCCGGTTTGCGACACATACATCTCCTCGGATGTCTCCCCCAACGACTTCCTCAGCCTGCGTCGCCGCCTCGGGCTTATTTTCCCAAGTTAGCTCAAAGGCCAGGCTTTGCCTCCCATGCTTGTCCTTGGCCTTGATCTCCAGATCAACCCCACCTGTAGGAGCGAGATTCACCGATTTGCCGTCCGCCTCGACCAGCAAATTGCCCGATCGCGCGGTCTCCAAGACCTGTTGCAGGTAATCCACCGCCATTTGAAAATCGAGTCTGGATTCATGTTCGACTTTGCGGTTGGTCAATTCGTCGCTCCCTTCGTCACGCCCCTCGCGTCCAATATTCTCCGTTGGTTTGAAACCTTTGTCCTCGCCCATGTGAGCCTCCACAGTGCAAGCAAATCTTACCTCTCTATTTTTTTTGATGCAGGACCGGGGCACGAGGGTTCAAAATACTTCGGGAATTCGGGAGGGCCTTGCTAACCCGTAAGATTGACTCGGCGGATGTGGTGTGGCATTCCGGACTGATCGCGTCAAACTGGGAGTTGTTCATGAAACCCTGGATGTTTCTTATTACAGCCATAGTCTTGGAAGTATCGGGGACCACCTCGATGAAGCTTTCCGAAGGATTCACTAAATTCTGGCCCTCGATTCTGATATTCGTCTTCTATGCGCTCTCGTTCATTGCTTTGACCTTCTGCGTAAAACAGATGCAAATAAGCATTGCCTACGCTGTTTGGTCGGGTCTGGGCACGTTCCTGATTGCGATAATCGGGGTAGCTTTTTTCAAAGAGCCTATGCCCGTTGTCAAGATGCTGTCGCTGGTTCTGATAATTGCAGGTGTCCTTGGGGTAAATCTTTCCGGGCCTGGTGAATAGAGAAGCCGCGGGTGGTCCTTCACACCGCCTGTCCTTTCAGCAATTGCCCGGGCCATTGGGATACTCCTGTCGGACAGCCTGGGGAAAAGCTGTTCAGGGCATCTCAAAAAATGGTATGCTGAGACGAGTTGGCTCAGGCCGTTTAACCTCGCAAATTAACTTTTTCGTGGGCGGAATCAAATAACTCTTCCATGTCAGTGTCTTCCCGATCGAAATTACGAGATTTGGCCGTCAATGTAGCGCTGGTATTGTTGTCCACCGTGATCGCGGTCCTGATTGCCGAAATGGCTGTGCGAATAGCCGGTTTCAGGTCAATGTATGCCGGCACCCAGTTTTTTCAATACGATCCGACTTTGGGCTGGCGTTTGCTGCCGAATTTGGAGGGTCCCTTTGAAAGACCGCAATTCCGTACTTACGTAAAGATAAATCAGCTTGGACTAAGAGATCGCGATCGTTCCTACGAGAAGCAGCAGGACAAGAAGAGAATTCTGGTGCTGGGGGATTCGTTTGTATGGGGGTACGGCGTCAACGCTGAGGAAACCCTCACCAGACGGCTGGAGGCAGAGCTTGCAGGAGCGGAAGTCATAAATGCAGGGGTGACCGCATACGGAACGACTCAAGAGCTTCTATGGCTGGAGCGGGAAGGCGTTAAATACCATCCGGACCTTGTCGTCCTGGTTCTGTATAAAAACGACATCCTGGACAACTTAACCCAAGGTTATAACGGATATTACAGGCCGATAATGGTTTTGAAGGACGATGGATCGCTTCAGCTTACTGGAGTGCCTTGTTCACAGGGATCGCTTAAAGATAAGCTGAGAAAGTGGCTTGTCCGTTATTCAGCTCTGACGGGGATAGCGCTGCGGTCGAACTTCCGTTTTCTGTTAAGTTTTGATCGAACAATCTTCGGGAGCGCGGCCCTCGAACAAGGCCGCGAAAATATGGCCTCGGGCTCTAAGCATGATGATTATCCTGTTCGATTAACCATCGCTCTTGTCGAGCAGGCAAGAAAAGTAGCCCAAGACCACGCGGCGAGACTTCTCGTGGTCGCAGTTTGCCATGGTGACTCGTCTTGTACAGATGTTGTCCAGGGACTCACTTCAAAAGGCGTCTCTGTGTTGGAATTGGACAATTTAAAAGGCTATTCTCCCGCGGACATGATCATTCCGGGTGACGAGCACTGGAATGCCGCGGGCCACGCCTTAGCTGCAAAAGCCATCACGGATTTCATCAAGAAAAACGATTTGCTTCCTTGAACGGGGAACGCACCAAGGAGAAGACAATGATCGCTATGAAAACCAATGACGTGGAAGAAGTGAAAGTGGGATCGGTCAACTATAAAGGCCAGACTTCCGAAGCCAAGGACGTAGGTGTTCGCTGGCTTTCAAGAGTCGACCAGGACTCGGCAGGAGGCCCGGCCTATGGGCTGAGATTGTTCACCGTTGGACCGGGAGGCGAAATCCCGACCCACGATCATGCCTACGTTCAGACCATGTACATTGTCTCAGGGGAATTCGAGTGCTGGGAACTGAATACTGATACGGGCCAAGCCATCAAGAAGATCTGCGGACCCGGCGACATGGTCTATGTGCCCAGCATGGAGCCCCACGGCATGCGCAACATCAGCAACACCCAATCCGGGCAATTCCTCTGCTGCATCTGTACTCTGGATGCTCCGCAGGTGTGTCCCGGATGATTCGGACCATAGTAATTGCCAAAATGAATTTCCGAAAAGCCGCCGCGACCGAGGGTGTTGGCAACAACCATAGTCGGCGGGCACAGCCCGCCCTACGATTGGGCCGTGGGCTTCCTGTAGGGCGGGCTGTGCCCGCCGGCAATTATCAGCCAATCATTTCAGGATAAAAGAAGGCCTTGATGGCATCGAGCAGAGTCATTGCCAATCCAATGCACAAGGCCGCATGCGGAAGCATTCCTTCCAATGCAGGAAACAGCCTCTCGTGGCTCGAACGCCCGAGCCGGTAAATTATCATCAAGCTCCAGAGCAGTCCTATCCAAATAAGCAGTTGTTGAATAAACAGCGTGACCGCGGGCGGAACCGTGATGATCAGTTGGCGGAATATCTCAAACTGGAAAGTTTCGCTTATAAGGATGGGCAATTGAACGCCCAAGTTGATCAGATAGTAGATATGAAACGCTATAAACGCGGCCAACGTCAGAGGCAGCAGCGCAAGCCCGTAGCGTGAATAGTTCTCCTCGAAAGTGTCGTCATAGACCCTGCGCGAGAAGCCTGTAGCAAGGGCCAAGAGAATATTGACTATCAACAGCACTGCCGCGAAGACTATCGTGAATTTGACGATTTCGGGAAAAGGCCAGGGAGCCGTCAACCAGTTGTAGACCGGCATCTTGTGCACCAATTCACTCAGGAGGCCGCCGAGCATGCCGATGATCAGAAATGCAGTCCACATGTTGGTGTGGCGCATTTCCCAGATCTCTTTGCCGGGGATTCGAAGATTGAGATTGATCGCGCTGTGCGGGCAATTCTTGACGCATGATCCGCACAGCTTGCAGAAGCGATTGCTGTGCAGTTTCGGGCCTACTTGCCCGAACGGACAACCTTCCCTGGTACTTGTGCCCACGTAGCATTCATTGGACGTGCACTGGGAGATGCACACGTTGCGATCAGCGCGCAATTCAATTATCGAACCTTTGGCCAGCACGCTGATCATCCCGCCAAGACCGCAAAGGTAGCGACACCAGGATAGCCGTTCGTAAATGACGGAAATCACCACCGCGGACGTAAGCATGGTCATCAGCAACAGGCCCACGTTAAAAGGGGAGTGCCTTATATCGGTTGCAGTTTCCAGCCAGATAATGCCCAAGACAGCAGCCGCAATGATCAAATCGCTGTGGTTTTTCAAAAACGTCGGGAACGGCTTTTCCAGCGCGATCACCTTCTTGGCCAACTGGCTAAGGGTGCCGATAGGACACAAGGAACACCAGAACCTCGCCCAGAAGAATGCCCCTATCATGATAGTCGGCCACCCGACAGCCCAGCTAAAGAGCGCCGCAGGGTTCCTCATGAGGTCCGCAGGTCCGAGGAAAAGTAGTACCAGAAGTATAAAGAAGAATGGAGTCACCGCGCTCTGGAAAATTGCAGGAAAGAGCGGGCTCAGGATTGCTTGCTTCGCCGCGGGCATCCTCAGCAGGTTGAACTTCCCCTGCCCTTCCACTCTTTTCAGGTCAAAATAGATGTCATGAGGTTTGAGGGCCCCACCTTCGGATACGAGGACGGCCCGTTTGAGAGTAGTTGACAGTTCCACGTCATTTCCGGGCCAGGAGTACTGGATCAAGGTGTTGAGCGTTTCTTTTGGGACGTCGGGAACGTCCTTTCGAAGTTCCTGTGCGTACTTGGCCAGGTAATGCTTAACTACTGAGGGGATTTCTCGGCGGCGCTTTCTCAGCGGAGGGATAACTATGGAGCGGTCCAACAGGCCGTGCATCAGGGGGTGCATTTCGGGAGATATTTCCGAAGAATCCAGGTTTGTGGTGGCGATGAGACGGATCTTTGCCTGCTTTTCACCGCTACCGCCGTAACGCCTGAATGTCCCTGTTCGGACCGCGTCGAGCAGTTTTTCCTGCATTAAGGGGGTGAGCTGTTCAACGGCCCTGACAAGCAGAGTGCCGTCTTCCGTCAACTCGATGTAACCCGCGGTTTCGTTGTGGGAGTTTTCAGCGGTTTTCTCCCTTGACCCGAAGAACAGACGCATCTGCTCTTCGGTAGGGCTCTGTTCCTCGGTGGAAACGGCAGGTTCCGGCGCTCCAAAATTGTCCTCCGAACGCACTCTCAGCATGTCCAGCAAAAGAAAGACCGCCTTGTACTGATGGCTCATCCGGAATATTGCGTGGGCCAGCACCTCCTTACCCACACCGGTTTCCCCGATTATCAGGACAGGTCCGTCGGTCTCGGCCATTTCCTGCAATCGTGTCGCAAGATTCCGGCGAACATAATCCCCTATGACATAGTCGGGAAAAATGTGATCTTCCCGGCTGATCAAAGACTGAAGAGCGCGGCGCTGCTGTTTGCTCTTGTAAATGTCGCGATCGAGGCGAGTTATCTTTCGCGCCAGGCTTCTCACAAGAGTCAGGGTGAATTCGTGGTTTTCCTGAAGGATTTTTTCAAAGGATTGCGCGGGTATTTCCAGGACCAGGCACCTTTCATCCGCGATAAGCTCGGCATCGGAAGGCGAAGGCCGCCCCGTGAGGAAGCTGATCTCTCCAAACATCTCACCGGGTTTAAGGTCGTCTACATCGATCTGGCGATCCCCGTCTTCACGGAAAATCACTGTCGCATGCCCTGAAATCAGAAACCGGACCGTATCGCCGGTGTCCCCCGGCGCCATCAGCACCCCGTTGGGCGGGTACTCGCGTAATATACCGTTTTCCTTGATATATTGGCGCAGACCTTCCGGGAAGTACTTCAGAGGATCAATGCTTGGCTCGTTCAGGTCCGGTATTTTCAACATGAAATGTTCACGTGGGCCAACTACGGGGTTGCTAGCCGGCGAAAAAACTAACGATATTCAGCACGACGTTTAGGCGCGGTGAGAATTACTCTCACTCCGTTCCGTTGCTCCGGAACCAAACGCCCTATTAAATTAATACACCACTGAGCTGTGGGAATCAATGCCCGGCCCATTGCCTGGGGCTTTCGTCGGTCTCCTGACGAGTAATCATTCAGTTAAAGGGGGAGTTGCCGATTTTCTGTCATTGCGAGGAGTGAAACGACGAAGCAATCTCAGCGCTCAAAGGCAGAGATTGCTTCGCTGCGCTCGCAATGACAATATTTCGCCTTTGGTAACTCAATGTTTACCCTAATGAGGTATGACAAAATGGAATAGGATTCCTGGATAGTGTATATTGAGGGGCACAACGAATTGCTTCGAGGCCAAAGGTGGCAGCGACTCATGCATAGACGCATTGGAATTTGAGCAAACCAGCTTGCTATGAGTAGGCAGGGCATAAGTCCTTTTTCTGGGCAACAACCGTTTTCGGTACGCCCCCGTGTAGTTGTTGGATTTCCCATAAAAATTATTGCCAAGGAAACGATCAATGAATACGAGCATTAGATGGGAGTCGGACCTCGATATCGCATTGTCCATGGCCAGGGTGCAAGAAAAGCACGTTCTGCTGGATTTTTTCAATCCGGGTTGAGGCGCTTGTCGCCAGATGGATACAGTTACGTATCCCGAGCCAAGGACCGTTCAGTTTGTGAATCAGTACCTCATACCTCTGCGTGTAAACGCTCATTCGCCGGACCCCTTGCCGGTGAAGTTCGCAATTCAGTACACGCCTACTCAAGTGCTCCTGGACGATGAAGGAAAAGAGCAACACAGATCGGTGGGATTTCAGCCTCCTGAAGAATTCGTCGCTTCAATGCTCCTGGGTATCGGCAAGTCCTTGTTCAACCACAATCAGTTCTCCAAGGCTCTCGCGATTTTTAACAAGCTTCTTTCCGAGCATCCTCGCAGCTCATTCGCGGTCACAGCGAACGATCTGAAGAACGCCTGTCTGAGCAAAGGCGCGAGATAGGCGATCCGGAGCCGAAGGGTCAAGGGCTAATGTCACCCGCTGGACTATGAATTGGCAGCGGACCCTGTTGAACCCGACCTTGAACCTTATTTTGCTTCCAGCTTCCTGTAATACGAATTATGGAGATAAACAGCGGCCAAAGGGTTGTGGCCGGTGACTCGATCTTTCACGGCCAGGACCGTTGTGTACGCTTCCGCGTATTTGAAGAAGAGCGAATCGTGGCCCACGCAAAGACCCAGTAAGATGTTGAAATCGGTCTTTTCGTCATTAACGGTCATTGCCTGAAAAACAGGGTTGCACATTGCTTCGTCGGTTCCTTGGAAAATCTTGTCTTGATCCTCAATGCCGATAAGATCCTTCGAGGTCCTTCCAGCCTTGCAGCACACCGACACCACATCAAAGCCATGCTTTTTGAGTATATTCTCCACAATCGCGGCTTCACTGCTGAGACCCACGCAGAAAACCAGGCCGAGGCGCTTGTAGTCCATGCGGTTCGCGAATTCGCATATTTCGGCAATACGCGTCTTGGTTGGTTGCATGACATACGGGCGCTCGTGCCGGTTCGCATAGCATGAGGCTTCCTGCATGGAAGCCTGGCGAGCAAACAGGCCGGTTGCCGGATTCTCATACTCCCGGTTGGCCTGGGCCAATAGGTCTTTCCGGGTCAAAGTCGGGCATCCTTTATGGCCGGAACCCTTCTCGTTCATACAGATCTTGTTCGGATTCCCGTTGGGACAAGTGGCACAATCAGGGGCAGGTTTTTTCTTGTTTTGGGCCATGGGCCCCTCCTTTCGGAAGAGTGCACCGGGGAGGCCGAACAAAAAGGGCCTCCCCGGTCCTCTCCCCAAAAACTCCCTTATCTTAGACCATTGTCGCGGTCGCGCCAATGGTCTCTCGTTCCCAAAACCGCGGTGTAAAATTACCGCTCCGGAGCTATAAAACAGTTCTTATTCATTTTCCAATATATCCGGCATGTCCTTCTGGTTCACGAGTCCATAGCCTTGCCACAAAAGCGTGGATGTATTCCATGTAACGGAACGCTAGAAAGCTCAGCACAAGGCACAACAGACAGCATGCGAGGAACACAACTACTACCGGGGTCATGGTCGTATGAAGGTAGTCCCCTGCAATGCGGACGAAATCCATGTCAATATCGCCGCCCTTTGCGCTCGCATACTCCGCTCGGTACGAGGCGCTCGTCAGGAGCCTGTACGCCAGGGCAAGGTCCGCGAAAACAATGAAGAAGCCTATGATGCCGTATAGCGGCCTCTCGAAGGAATGAAATACCGCACGGCCGGTCAACGATCTGTAAATGAACAATCCGGCAATAATGAGTTCGGTTCCATGCCCCATGAACAGGATGAGTATCGAGTGAACCGAAGTGAAACTGAACAGCGCATGAAGGATAGCCGTGGCAATTAACAGCGCCATAGTAGCCTGATTCTTTCTGTACAACCAAATGAGGCCGGCAAAGCCGAAATAGATGAGGACCAACAAAGCTGTAGACCGCGCGGTGTGCAATGTCACCCCACCACCCCACATGAAATCAAAAGCCGGAAACGACGGATAGCCGAAAATCCAGCCGAAAATCGCGTGGCCCATTTCGTGGACAAGCGTCTTGAAGGTTTCCAGGGTCCACCGGAACCAAAAAACCGCAAAACATATCAGAGCGACGGCTGGGCACACCAGGATCAGAAGCCACTCGGTCTTCCCCATTCTGAGCGTTTCCGGGGCCACATCGGTCAATTCATCGGATGTTTCGTCCGCGTACCCGGCCTGGTCATGATTGAAATCAGGGATCGGTGGAACGAGCGCATGTTCAGGGCTTGCCATCCCTCCGTCTCTGGAGGCCGTTGACGTGTCCTGAAAAACCGATTCTGTTTGGGGGGCCGCTCCCGATGGATGGCCGGCCGTTCCTGATTCGCGGGCTCGGGTCGCATGGAACTTCTTTACTATGACGCCGCACTCGGGACACTCGTTATATTCTCTGGTCTGAGCAAAGCCGCATGCCGGACATTTCCAAGCCATGTGAAGCGTTCCCGGGGCCCCGGCGGTCCTTTCCTCCAGTTCGGCCTGAGTCAAAACCCCTGCAGCAACGAGCTTATTCAGAAGGCTGTCCAAGCCTTTTTCCGACAGTTTGTACTTCTCTCTCAAGGCTCGATCGGGTGTTCCGGCCCGAATGTCCTCCAATACTTCTTTTACTCTTATGGTTTTCTTGTCCAACTGAAGAACACCCACTTGGAGAAGCTAGCTGGGCTACTATATCATCGGCTGGTATCAAACGGAAAAATTCGAATACTTACCTGTAGCAAGTGCCAAAAATAATGTCCGATTTGTCTCTCGCAACTGTGAGCGATCGTATTTCTCAGGTTCAAAGAGAAGTCCTGCCCTAGTACGGCGCGGACCCCCGCGTCCGCCCTTGTCTTGGCGTCTCGTTGGGCCTAGGGAAGGCACGGGGGCCTGACCCTACACAGGCTAACCGCATTCGGACAAAAATATTGGCACTCGGTATACCTCCTCGCGAAGAATCGCTCCGAGGCCCTTTACCAACGGGCCAAAATAAAAAAGAGGCAACGGACTTTCACCGTAACCTCTTGTTGTCTCATGGTAGCGGGGGGAGGATTTGAACCTCCGACCTTTGGGTTATGAGCCCAACGAGCTACCTGGCTGCTCCACCCCGCGGCATCCAGATACTATAGTTGTCCGAGGGCCGGGTGTCAAGAGCAGCGGAGCGCCTTCTACCAACCGGTATTGCCACGGGACCGGCAGCCTGGGCCGGTTCCAATCCCGATCGCCATGGCGCTTATTTTGCCATAGCCGCCAAGTACGCTGTTATGAGATGGTCAAGCACCATATGGACGTCTTCGACAGGCCCATATTCACCCTTGTCCGTTTGCACGTGGATGCAGTATTCGGCAAGCTCCTTGAGCCGGCCACCATCGAAGCCGACCAACGCCACAGGAATCCCTCCGTTTTCTTTCGCGAATTCCAATGCTTTGACAACGTTGGGTGAATTGCCGCTTGCAGAGATGGCAACCACCACATCGCCCGCGCGCATAAGGTTCCTTAACTGCCATGAGAACACGTTTTCAAAACCTATGTCATTGGCAAGGCACGTAATAAAGGAAGTATTGGAACTCAAACTCAAAGCCCGGAAGGGCTCTCTTCCTTCCGGGGAAGCACAAAATCCCAGATCGTTTGCAAAATGGGCTGCTGTGGCCGCGCTGCCGCCGTTGCCAAAGAAAAAGATCGTGCTCCCCTTGGAGCGAGCCTCCAGGAAAAGGTCTATGACCCTTCCCACGTCCTGAAAATCCAGCCGGGTCATCACCGTTGCCAGGTGACGGGTGTAAAGTCCGGCAAATTCGGCTGCAGAGCCGGCCTTGGAGGCAATCTCATCCAGTTCTGACATATATCAATCCTCTTGTTCTTTGTGTTATAGCGGTTCTCGAAAGTAATCACGGATTCATCGGTGGGTGTCCCGCCAACGCGGGACTGGCTCGTCCAGCAGTGCTGCTCCATTCCGGAAGAACTTTTGAGAACCACTATAACGGTTGCCAATCGCTCCGCCACGCGGACCGGTAAGGCGCGTAGCAGTCAACAGCCCTACCTTACAACAAAAAAATATCCCCCGTGTTTTTTTTTGAAATGCCCTGCCTGAGCAAGGCCGAGAGGCACAGCTGACCCTTTACCGAGGCGCTTCCCTTGACCTGCCTCGCGCCAGAATCTACAATCAAACCCTCCAAGTAGCGGCCGGCTATTCTTTCCCGGAATCGTCCGCGGGGCTCCGCCTATAGATGTGTTCCACGCGCCCGGTTTCAGGGCTTTTCAGGGAGAACACGCATGAGAGACGAAGACAGGCCTAAGAAACAGATCCTAACAGAGCTTGAAGAAATGCGCCGGCGATGCGCGGACCTGGAATCCGCGGAAACCGACCGCCGCGCGGCCCTGGAAGCTCTGCAGGCCTCGGAGATGAAATTCCGCTCCGTGGCACAATCGGCAGTCGATGCGATTATTTCAATAGACGCCAATGACGCGGTGGTCTTCTGGAACCAAGGCGCCAAAGACATTTTCGGGTATACCGAAGAGGAGGTCCTGGGGCGGCCCGTAGCCATGTTGATACCTGAACGATACCAAGACGCGCATCGGAGGGGTATCGAACGGTTTTTGGCCACAAGACGGCCTGTTCTAATAGGGCAGGTCGCCGAACTGAAAGCCGTGAGGAAAGGAGGGATTGAGTTTCCGATCGAACTCTCTCTTTCGACCTGGAGCACCAAGGATGGAACATTCTTTACAGGAATAATTCGAGATATTAGTGGGCGCACAGAGGCCCGAAAGGCTCTGGAGCAAAGAACCGAGGAGGCGAGACAGAGAACCGGAGAGTTGGAATCGCTTATCCAAATGGTAGCACACGATCTGAAGTCTCCTGTCATTTCAATTGTAGGCCTGGTTCGCGCTCTCAAATCTCATTGCCGCAACCTGCCTTCTGATGAGCAGAGAGATCGGATCCTGGATCAACTAACAAGTTCCGGGGAAACAATGGAGAAATTCCTGAAGGAACTCCTCGACGGCCTGGTGTCCGAGCACAGCGAACCTGTCCGCGACCAGGTTGCGATGGACCGGGCCATACGTGATTCTATCCATCAGCATCATCAAACCATCGAGGAACGCGGAATCCGCATTGAAGTGGAGATAGCTCCCGATCTTCCCAGAGTCTGGGGCGACCATCATCGGATTCGGCAGATTATTGACAATATCTTGATAAACGCGACCCGGCACATGGGGGACCGGACCGATCCAAGGATCAAAATTGAAGTCCGCGAATACCGCGAGTCAGTCCTCACCAGCATATCCGACAATGGAGTCGGGATACCCGGCAAGTATCTCCGCAAGGTCTTCGACCGCTTTTTTCGTGTTCCCACGCCCGGCGCGCAGCCCGGAACAGGCCTCGGACTATCTATTGCCAAGAAAATTGTCGAGAGTCACGGCGGACAAATATGGGCCGAGTCCAAAGAAGGTCACGGCACAACATTTTCGTTTACGCTGCCGAAATCCAAACCCTGCTGATCTTGCATCTACAACGCGACAAATCCATCACCGGAGAACCGTCGCGGCCTTGAGGATCTCGTCAGGAAACTTCAGCCCCAAACCTGTCATCATGGCTTCATTAATGGTGAGCTTTGGCTGCGGGTCCATCTTCACAGGGACCTGAGAAATCGGTTTGCCCTTAATCAGCACGTCCACCACGGACTCGGCAAGCATGGCGCCCAACTTAAAGTCGTCGGCAGCGATTCCGGCTACCGCGCCTGATTTAACGGGCTTGTCGGCAAACGAGAACATAGGCGTTTTTGTAGCATTAAATATCGGCAGCAAGCTTGTGATATTGTCCATCACAACCCGGGTGTTGGCTATGATAATGAGGTCAACTTTGCCGAGTTTTCGCGCGCCCTGCACCAACTCGTCCAGGTTCGAGGCCACCACCTCGCTATAGTTTAGCCCTAGCAGCCGGCATTGTTGCTGCGTTCCCGCTTGTTCGATTGGACCGCTGGGATGGCCCTTTTCCACGAGAAGCGCCACGCTCTTTATGTTGGGGAACAGTGACATAATGATCTCGAAACGCCTTTCGTAAGGAATGAAGTATGTGACCCCCGTGACCTTTCCTTCCGGAGCATTGAGATTCTGTATGACGCCAAGCTCCTTCGGATTGTTAGACGCCCCCACAAAGCACGGGACTTTGGGCTGAACCTTCGCCAAATATTCGGCCCCTGAGGACCTGAGAAAGACTATTCCGTCAACTTTTAATTCCTCCTCATGGAAGACTCGCTTGGCCTCTTCCATGTCTTTGAGTTCGCGGTACAGCGTTACTTTGAGATCCGGAGCAAGACTTCTCAAAGCCGGGAGAAAGCCCATGGTGACGTTGGTGACCATAGCGGATTTGGTATCCCAAATTACCGCTATCTCCTTTGCTTGAGCCATAGATAGGCCCGCAATCCCGAAGATGCTCCAAGCCAGTGCGTTGATTGCCCAAAACTTTAACCGCTTTCTCATGGTTGGTCCCCCTTCCAGGTACTGTTTTGTGTGGCAGTGGTGCTTTGAGCCTAGCTGAACGGGTCGATACGGACAGAAGCTTCGTAGGAACAGTCGGTGTCCCGTCGCGTAATATACTCCCAGAGCACTGGAAATGTAAACCATTTTGATCGAATAGGGTAGCCATTCAGTTACACGGGGCGGTTTGCCGTTGTGCGTCATTGCGAGGAGTGAGACGACGAAGCAATCTCTGCCTTTTAGCGCTGAGATTGCTTCGCTACGCTCGCAATGCCCATCCTTCGCCGACGTTAACTGAATGAATACCGAATAAGTCTTTAGTCTCGCAGGTGAGGCCAAACCATTGCTCTGGACATTGAGCGCGGCTTTCTGAGCCATTCTTCAAGCAAATGAACACAACTTTGAAAAAATTTCTTCCTAACGTGTAACCGATATGATCGTCGCGCCACTAATGTGGCAAAGGTTCCGATCGATCGACGGTTCGCCTTTGACCAAGCGACTGTGATTTCGAGGAGGAAGAACATGAGCAAAGCAAGAACGGGCATAGGGATCTGTTTTCTGGTCGCTGCAATTCTGGGGATGTCGGCTCCCGGGTGGGCAGCTCAACCCATGGGCGGGCAGGATCCTTCGACCTTATTTTCATCTCCTCTGGCACGTCTCATTACCGGCAACATTGGCCGATTCCTCGTCCTCAGGTCGGAACTAAATGTCACGCCGGAACAGCGGGCTAAGATTGCCGCAACAGTCAAGAGTCACCGCGATGAGATCCGGCCGGTGGCCAAAAGCATTCTGGAAAAAAGGAGCGCTTTGCGAGAGGCGGTCCTCGCGACCACCAAGAACGACGAAGCGATACGAAAGGCTGCGAACGACCTGGGCAAGGCAATCGGTGACGCGTCGGTGCTGGCTTCCAAGGTCATCGGAGAAGCACGGACTGCTTTAACGCCTGAGCAGATAGAGCGTATCCACAAATTCAGAGCGGAAAATAACAAGGCCGCTATGGCATGGGTTGACCAGATCGGCCAATAGACTTGCGAGATGCTCCGCGAGCTGACGAGGAAATTGCGGGCATGATCTTTTGGACAAAAAGGTTCTTCCCCGCATTCCTCCCCGGAAACTGCTTTATACTGTTGGGGGGCTGGTTCTGCGGCACGCGGCCCCGACACATCTTTTGTCTGAAAGAGAGGGTTTGACGGCCCCAAATTGAATGCAGTCGATCTGGACGACATACGCGGTAGTCTGAATGGCGATGGTGACGCTTACGCCCGGCTTGTTAAGCGTCACCAACCGAAGGTGGCTTCCCAACTCTGGCGGTTCACGCGGGACAAGTCACACCACGAAGAACTGGTGCAGGATGTATTTGTGGAAGCCTTCCTCAGCCTGAAATCCTACCGCGGTGAGGCACCTTTCGAGCACTGGCTTGCGCGAATCACCACTACAGCGGGATACCGATACTGGAAGAAACGCACCAGGGAACGCGAGAAACCACATGTTCCTATCGAGGAGTGGCATCGA
Source organism: Desulfomonile tiedjei (assembly GCA_016212925.1). Lineage (NCBI taxonomy): Bacteria > Pseudomonadati > Thermodesulfobacteriota > Desulfomonilia > Desulfomonilales > Desulfomonilaceae > Desulfomonile > Desulfomonile tiedjei. Next base: position 20,367 of record JACRDF010000002.1, on the reverse strand, counting down.
ATTGCAGAGGAAAAGGTCGAAGCGACAGATCCTTCCAAAGCGGCCGATCTCCTCCATAGCCTGCTGGGCCGACTCCCGCCCCGAGACCGGCTGGTCCTAACGCTCCGGTACGTGGAAGACCTCAGCGTGGAAGAAACGGCCGACCGAACGGGATGGACACAGACCATGGTCAAAGTTCAAGCATGGCGCGGCCGAAAGAAATTGAAAAGACTATTGAAGGAAGCCGGCCTGGAGATAGAGCAATGAATGAACTGGACCTTCTGAAGAAGCTTTCCGTGGCAGCCGGCAGAGAAGATGTTCCTCAGCCGGACGTTAGCCGGCGAGTGCTTGCGGTGCTCAGGGAGAAGGAAGAGGATTCTTTCAAACCTCTGGCATGGGTGGCGGTTCTGTCGTCTGCGGCGGCAATTCCGCTGGCGATAGCTGCCTTGTACGCGCTAGAAACAATTACCGACCCGCTCCTAAATGTTTTTTATCCTTTAAGGTGGGTGATGCTATGACTCAGCACCCTTCAGAATCGTCTCCCTCTTCCGAATTGCCGCCCGTTAGAAAGCCACGTCAATGGAAAGCCGTCTTGCTCGGCGTTGTCATTTTGATTTGCGGCGCGCTGATTGGATCAGGGATCACCGTGATAGTCGTGCACAAAATGGTATCGCACGCCATCAGCCACCCTGAAGAGGCCCCAATGCGAATCACGAACCGGATTCAGCGCAAATTAGGGTTATCCGAAGAACAGACCGCAAAAGTGCGAGAGATCGTCACGACAAGGCAAAAAGCTATCACAGCGATACGAAAGGAAGTTCAACCGAGGGTGGAAAGCGAACTAGCAGGCGCTAAGGAAGATGTGGCAGCGCTCCTCGATCCCGAGAAAGCCCGACGATGGCGAGAATGGTTCGACTATATGAGGAAGACGTGGATTCCAGGGCCGCCGCGAGAAAGCGAGGGCGGCCAGTGAAGGCAGGTTTCGCAGGGAGACCCTTTCTGCAAGAAGGTGGCAATCGCCGTATTGTTCTGTGTCATTGCGAGGAGTGGGACGACGAAGCAATCTCCTCTTCGGTCCTGCTGGAGATTGCTTGGGGCTTGCGCCCTCGCAATGACAGTATGCAGCAGAATATGGAACTTTTTTGAAGGGAGTTCGGGAGTGCCCTCTTTTGCACAAGAAAGTTGGCCCCGCCGCTTCTCCTCTATCCTATGGCGGGCACTTGGCGCAGATGGATTTGAACAGGGTAGTGCTGAGGTATCGATCTCCGCGGTCAGGCAGTATGCACACAACCGTGCCGTTCTTAAGATCTTTAGCGGCCTGCATCGCGCCGTAAACCGCAGCGCCTGAACTCATGCCTACAAATATCCCTTGGGTCAATGCCAGCCAGCGGGTGGTGTCATAAGCCTGGTCATCATTAACCTGAATGATCTTGTCGATTCGCTTGGGATCGTAAATCTTCGGCACGATGGCTTCATTCATGTTTTTCAAGCCCTGGATGGCATGCCCCTCGACAGGCTCGACGCCAACGATTTGGATGGCCGGGTTATGCTCTTTCAGTCGTCTGGAAACTCCCATCAGAGTGCCGCTTGTCCCAATACCGGCCACAAAGATGTCTATTTCGCCCGCGGTCTGTTCCAGGATTTCTTTGCCTGTTGTCATGTAATGGGCTTCGATATTGTATGGGTTTTCAAACTGATTGGGCATGAAGTACTTTTCCGGGTCCGACTCGTAAATCACATGGGCCTTCCGAATCGCGCCGTCAGTGCCATCGCAGGCCACCGTGATTTCAAGTTCCGCGCCGAAGGCTCGCAGCGTGTTTCGCCGTTCGATACTCACACACTCGGGAAGAGTCAGTAAACAGCGATACCCTTTGCTCGCGGCAACCATGGATAGACCGATGCCGGTATTGCCCGAAGTGGGCTCAAGTATGATCTTGTCCTTTGTCAAACGACCTTCTTCTTCGGCTTTTTGGATCATGTGATACGCGATACGGTCTTTTATAGAGCCACCAGGATTGTTGCCCTCAAGTTTTCCCAAAATGCGCACACCGTTCGACCCGTTGGGGTCCTGAATTTTCACCAGGGGAGTGTTTCCGATAAGATCAAGGATATTCATTGTGGGCTTGCCTCTGCGTTTCTTACGAAACGTTAAATATACCTCTTTTTGGGCAAAACGAGCAACAATATTCACGTCTAGATTATTCTTGTTATTTTATTTCAATATGATATAGCAATTACCTAATGTAACTTCCCAGCCCCGAGGGGCTGATTCAGGGGGGTCCCATGCAAGGCTTTCCCACTATAGGATCTTCCGTCAACGATGAGCTTCATGGCACCGCAACAGCGGCACCAGGTTCGCGACGCTCCGACCATCAGCGATGCACGCCTCATGGCGCAGAGACCCCGGCCGGCCAGGACACGGACTCCCTCGAAGTTGCAACGTGCCCGGAATCGGAGCCACAAGACACCAACTTGTTTGATGACGACGAGAATGCCCAGCTCATCAGGTCCTTTGATATGATTTTTCGCCTTCATCAGCGTTCGGAGGAAATCCGCTCCCATCTGGAACGTATTGACCTGGTCCTGCTGAATTCCCGTTCCGTCGAGCAGCTTGTCGAAAACACAATAGCTGCCCTGGAAGCAGAGTTGGATCTGGTGGCGGTTCGTTTCCTCTTGAAGGAAGACCACCCGGTAGCTTCCGTGTTCCGGCGGAACGCGTCGCGCGCCACGGGTATTATCTCCGAGGATTTCTTGAGCGACGAAGGGCTGTTCCGAAGCGACCCTTTTATTTTGGATGACCCGGCCGGCGACCTGGCCCATCGCCTTTTCGGTGATTCGGCTTCTCTCATCGCTTCCGCGGCTGTGGCGCCGCTTTGCCACGGAGAAGACGAACTGGGTCTCTTATGCCTGGGCAGCGATGATCCTTTCCGGTACTGTGGCGGAATGAACACCGATCTTATTGCTTCCATGGCGACAAAAATTTCGCTGGGCATCCTGAACGCATGGGATCATCAGAACAGCTCGCTCCGCGCCTTCAAGACAAGGGTCGAGGGAGTACACACGGAGTTGTTCTTCGAGGAATATCTTGAGAAGGAATTCAACCGAGCCTGGCGCTACCGAACCACCTTTTGTCTCCTGGCTGTGTCGTGGAAGTCGGCTTATGAAGGGGCTGTGACCTGTCCTGACCTGGAGGTCGTCGAGCTTCTTCAAGGACATTTGAGATCGTCGGACCTGGCAGCCCAGGGCGAAGCCGTCAAGCTGTGGGTGCTCCTGCCTGACTCGAACTCCGTTAATGCTGAAGTTGTCGCTGAGAGACTAACGGACATTTCGACGCGGTACTTCGATGGCGAAATAAGCCTGTACATCGGAATCACTGAATTTGCCAGATCCGTGCCGACCTTCTCCATGCTCCTTCAACAGGCACGCTCAGCCCTGGACGAGGCCTTGGGACATGACTCCGGCAATACGGTAATCAATATTCCCTCGCCGCCAGGTTCGCCCGCGACTGATCCGGCCGAACATGAATTACAACAGTCAGCCGCCAACCAACCGTAGTATATGGCTCCCGAGGGTCCAGGTGGCCGGAGTGTCCTCCCTGGAAGAAGCCCTGTTTTGTTGCGAGGTGGGAGTTGGCGCGCTCGGCTTCACGCTCGGCCTTCCCGACGGATTCCACGACAACCTAACTGAAGACAAGGCCCGATCAATCATAGCAAAGCTCCCCCAGAGCGTGCTGCCGGTGTTGATCACTTACATTTCAGCTGCCGATGAGGCTTGCAGACTCGTCAGGCATATTGGAGCCGCGGCGGTTCAGTTTCACGGCGGAATCGCAAACGAAGAACTTTTCACGTTCCGAAAAGCATGCCCTGATGCCAGAATGATTGGCCGGGTGACCGTAGACGACGAAAGCGCCCTGGAACGAGCCGGTAGCTTTAAACCACCATTATGGGACGCAATTATTCTGGACTCTTTCGATCCCGGGACAGGCCGCCGCGGGGCCACGGGAATGACCCATGATTGGTCGATTAGCGCTGAAATCGTTCAGCGTTCATCCCTGCCGGTCATCCTTGCCGGGGGCCTTAATCCCGACAACGTAGCAGAGGCTGTTCTTAAGGTGCGCCCCGCCGCAGTGGACGCGCATACGGGTCTTGAAGAAGCCGGCGGAGCCAGAAGTCCGGCAAAAATCAAGGCCTTTGCGGAGACGGCCTTGAAAGCATTTGACCTTCTGTCTCCGATTGCCACCCCGCCACAACCTTTTTGACGTCCCGCAGAACCCACTCCGACCGCACGTCGCCGCAACGATAGCCTCCAAACTTGACGCCAATCGAACCATAACTATAATGCTTCTTACAGCCTGTCCCACACCGCGGGGCTAGCGACTGAAAATACTGCACAATTGGAACTTTGCAGCCAAATCAATTAGGAACCGACTGGATGAACCCGCCCATCCCTCGTTATATTTGCATTCACGGGCACTTTTATCAGCCCCCAAGGGAAAACCCTTGGCTGGAATACATAGAAACCCAGGAGTCTGCACATCCGTTCCACGACTGGAACGAGAGGGTCGCTTACGAATGCTACACTCCGAATGCTCATGCGCGAATCCTGGACGAGCAGGGCCTGCTCAGGCTTATTATCAATAATTACGAGTACCTCAGTTTTGACTTCGGGCCCACCCTGATGTCCTGGCTGGAAAACTTCGCCCCTGAAACCTATCACGCGATTATTGAAGCCGATGCTGTCAGCCAAACACGACGATCCGGACATGGAAATGCCATAGCTCTGGCTTACAATCATATGATCATGCCACTGGCGTCCACTCGGGACAAAATTTCCCAGATAGTCTGGGGAATGGAGGACTTCCGGAAGCGATTCAGCCGCGACCCTGAAGGAATGTGGCTCCCCGAAGCCGCGGTGGACAAAGAAACCCTCGAAATTCTCGTTCAGCACGGCGTTCGCTTCACCATTCTCGCCCCTAAGCAGGCAGGCCGATTTCGAGATTCATCCAAGGATCAGTGGATCACCCTGAATCCCGGCTCCATAGACCCTTCCCGTCCGTATGTGTGCAATCTTTCCGAAGGGCGCTCCATTGTTCTGTTTTTTTATGACGGGCCCATTTCCCAAGCGATTGCGTTCGAGAAACTTCTGCAGAGCGGCGAAGAGCTTAGAAGCAGACTTCTCGGCGCGTTTTCCCCTGGAAGGACATGGCCGCAGTTGGTGAACATCGCTACCGACGGCGAATCATTCGGCCATCACCACCGGTTTGGTGAAATGGCACTGGCCTTTGCTCTGGAGCGTCTACTGGCCGATCCCACTGTACGGATCACCAATTATGGGGAATACCTGGAGAAACATCCGCCGACGGCAGAAGTCGAGTTCATTGAGAATTCGGCGTGGAGTTGCGCACACGGCGTGGGTCGCTGGTCCACGGATTGCGGCTGCTCCGTCGCGCCAAAACCCGGCTGGAACCAGAAATGGCGAGCACCGCTCAGGCAATCCCTGGATCTGTTACGCGACAGGGTAGACAGGCTGTACGAGAAAAAGGCGAGTGGGTTCCTCAAAGACCCGTGGGCCGCCAGAGATGCATACATAGATGTATTACTCGGGGAACGCTCAAACATCCCCGGGTTCCTCACCATGTATGCAAGCCGCAAGCTTCACATACATGAACGTGAGATGGTTCTGAAACTATTGGAAATGCAGCGCAATCGCATGCTCATGTACACAAGCTGCGGGTGGTTTTTCGACGATATTAGCGGTATCGAGTCGATGCAGGTGCTCCGTTACGCTGCCCGAGTTCTGCAAATTGCCTTTCCGTTTGAACCTCGCCTTGTTGATGATTTTATGAAGCGCCTGTCCGCCGCGATCACCAATGCGAAGCCTCAAGTGCACGGGGACGAACTGTTCCGCGAGCGCGTCATGCCCCAAATTGCCGACCTCCCCCAGGTGGCGGCACATGTGGCAATTGCTTCGGCTTTTCAGGACGCGCCTGTCAAGGAACGCCTGTACTGCTATGAAATAAAAATCAACGACCTTGCGAGGGATGACGCGGGCGAGAGAATTCTCCTGGTCGGCCGGATCGCGGTCAAGAGTCAGATCACCATGGAGCGGCGGGAGTTTATAGTGGCTGTGATCCACTTCGGAGGGGTTGACCTGCGCTGCTCGGTTAACGATTTCAAGGACAAGACAAAATACGCGGCCGTGAAAAATGACCTTCTGGAAACTTTCAGCGGCCAGTCGTCCACCGATTTGATCCGAAAAATGGACTTCTACTTCCCGGCGAAGTACTTCCGTCTAAGAGATCTGTTCGTCGAAGAGCGCCGCCAGATCATCGAAATTGTGACCGAGAAGGTATTCGAGGAGCAGGCCCGGCTGCTTGAGACTTTTTACGAGAAAAACAAAGGCCTGGCCGAACTCTTCGTGACCCATGAAGCCAGGATTCCGGAAACTTTTATGGACGCAGCCAGGGTCGTGCTAAACCGCACGTTGATGAGGGAGTTGGAAAAACTCGCGGTCGGCGACTTTCCCGACCAACTACGGGCCGTCCTCGAAGAAGCCAGATCCTGGAAAATCGAGCCTGACACTCAAGAGGCGGAAAAACTGATCCGCGGCCATATTCTTGCTCTGGTCGAACGCCTGGGAAAAGAGCCTGCGAATGAGAACATCTCTGCGGAGATTATCGAATTCCTGGACCTTGGCCGGGACCTGGACCTCTCTTTGCAATTGGAGGAAGCACAAATACTTTTTTTCCGAATTGTCCGTTCAATAGAGCAGTCTAATGAAAAACCGCCCCCTCTTTTTCCGGAACTTGCCGAGAGGCTGGCAGTGAAGTTGAGCGACTGACTTTTAGGTTTTGTGCCTCGCGCTTTCGTGGGGGAAAACGCCAATTTTACGGTACCAAGACTGCCGCCCCCGGCAGACCGTAATGAGACGCATGATGTTCCGCCATAACCAACGATTTGGTATCCTCTCTCTTTTGCTGATCCTCGTTCTTATCTTTGTCGGCATGCATATCGTGCCGGCCGGCGTTCCACCGGCCGATCCCAAAAGCCATTCCGCGGAACCAGCCACCATCCCAGTGGCGGATCTTCCGCCGGAAGCGGTGCAGACCCTCACGCTCATAAAACAAGGAGGGCCTTTCCCCTACCCCAAGGATGGCACCACTTTCGGGAATCGGGAAAAGCGGCTGCCTGCACGCCCCCGTGGATACTACAGAGAATACACGGTCAAGACCCCAGGGAGAGGCGATCGAGGGGCCAGACGCATTGTCGCGGGGTCAGGAGGTGAACATTATTACACCGACGATCATTACAACACATTCAAGCTTATCAAGGAGTAAGCAGTGACAAGACTCTCCGACCTGCTCAAGGACAGCAAAGGCTCGGGTGTTTATCAGCTTCAAGGGACATGGTCGACAAATGACCTGAAAAGCCTCGTGTCTCAACATGGGCTCGCATTTTTCTTCATTGACGGCTTGGAGATCCGCAGCAAGGATCAGTTTCTCGAGCACGTGGCCGGAACTTTGGCATTCCCCGAATACTTCGGCCATAACTGGGACGCTCTTGCAGACTGTCTGACCGACATGTCCTGGTATGGGGCCGACGGGTTCGTCATTCTCTACGCGGCGGTCGATCCTTTTGCCGAAGCCTCGCGAGAGGAGTTCGGTACTGCACTGGAGATCTTCAAGGAATCGGCGGAGTTCTGGCACGACCGGGAAAAAGTGATGATACTGCTGTTGTCGGGCTCGACCGAAAAGGTGAAAGGGCTGCCGGCGATCATCGTCTAGCCCTCTAGTTTCCCGCCCATATTCCCATTTCACGGCCCATTCGCAAGGGCCTGGGAGAATGCAATGCTCACAATTTCAAATGAATGGAGGCAAACTTATCCGGATGCTCGCATCGGCATCCTGGCCATGAACAACGTCTCCAATCCGGATTCTCATCCGATGTTGGACAAGGAGAAAGCCGATCTGGAAACCGACTTGCGGACCCTTTTCAAAGGCGAAGCGAGCCTCAAGTCCCTAGAGCCTATCAGAACGTACCAAGCATATTACAAGCGCTTCAGGAAGACTTACCACGTTCAACACCAATTGGAATCCGTGGTCTTCAAGGGCAAACCCATCCCCAGAGTGGCCGCGCTGGTCGAAGCGATGTTCATGGAGGAGTTGAGGAATTCGCTCCTTACTGCGGGCCATGATCTGGACCTGGTGCAGACCCCGATAGGAGTGGGCGTTGCCAAGGGTGATGAAAAATACGTGAGACTAAACGGGCAAGAACAGATTCTCAAAACCGGGGACATAAAAATATCGGACTCTCAAGGCGTAATCGGGTGCATCATCTACGGACCGGATCGGCGCACCATGATCAGGCCGTCGACCCGACGAGCGATGTTCGTGGTTTACGGCGTCCCCGGCGTGGCTGAAAAACCTATCTTCCAACACCTGCAAGGCATCGAGGCTAACGTGAAGCTGGTATCACCGGACGCACAAGTAGAACTGATGAAAGTGTTCGGCGGGGAATGAGGAGAAGCAGGGAGAAGAAGGAGAGGGAGAGGAAAAGGAGAAGAGGAAGATTTTCCGGGGAACCCTTTTTTCTGTAAAAAAGGGTTCCCCGGACCCCTCCCAAAAAACTCCATATTATTCTTGGTTGTTCAGCCTCCGGTGGCCGGAGGCTGAACAACCAAGAATGAATAGAGATCTTTTCAGACGCGGCAGGAAGATCCTTGTTTTACAGCAGTTCTCGAAAGCAATGACGGATTGACTTGTGGGTGCCACTGCTGGCTTGTCCAGCAGTGCGGTTCCATTCAGAAAGAACTTTCGAGAATCACTATAGGACGGTCCGTCTATCATGGTAGGCACCAATTCGGTCATGGCCGAGAACTGGGGTCCACCATTGTAGGGGCACGGCGTGGAGACTGTCTCAAGACCAATGAATACGACGGAATCGTGTTACGCGACGGGTAGCCCGGACGTTACTACGTCCGGGTCGCGAAGCGACAGGAGGTCTGGTGGCCGAACAAATTCTTGAACCTGCTATTTTCATCAATGAATCCATTGCAATACCACAGGTCCAGACCTCTTGTGCCTGCGGCACCCGGAGGCAGTAGCCTCCGGGCTACCCACCATGAGCCGCTGTGGTTCAATTCGTAGCACGATCTGAACCTTTCACCGACTTTTGAAACAGCCTTCGTGCCGTGCCCTTGTCTAAATAATTCAGCTTGGTCACTTGTTTGTTGGCCTCTTGGTATGGGATTCGGCCAGGCACCGACCTGGTTCCCAGGTCAGTGGCACCCAATATTTTCAACTTCCAAGGGGTGTTGGGTGCCACGGACATGCTAGAGCAGGTCTGCGCGTCTTCTTTTCATATTAGGCCTTCGCCCGCGAATCGGTAGGAGTTCGTTCTTCAATTCCTCGAAGCCGCTCGGGTATTCCCCACAGTATCATTAGCCTTGCCGTGCTCCGGGGAACCAGGTGTTCCCACGGTTTGCCTCGGACCATCAATCTCCTTACTTCCGCGGCGCATATGCCTTTTTCTTGCGGCGGCTTTTCCCACATGACCTCGGCTTTCAGCCCCAGCGACCGCAGCAGGTCCAGCTTACGCCTGCCCCACTTGTCGTAAATGGTCAGATAGAAGACCGCATCCAACGGGACATAATGTTGGTAAAGGTCAGGGAGGTTTATGGGAAAGGGCACAATTGAGAATTCCCGGTAATCCACCCCCGCGTCTACAAGGGCCTCGCGCAAGGTGACATACCGCTCAAAATAGGTGAGCGGATTCGCCGAGGGGTCGCTCCTCTCCGGGTTGGTAGAATCGTTTCGAGTTAGGGTCGGGTCCGGATTGGTGATACCGACCACCAGGTGTTCACAGCGGGCCTTGCCCGCCAAAATGTACTTCATGTGGTCGTTGTGTAAGACCTGGAACCGACCGTGGATAACGCCTGTCGTATCCATGCTGACAGCCACCTGTAGTCGGACTACTGTGCGTCCCAACCTCTGATCTTTTCCAAGTATTCTTCAGGGAAGGCCCAGAACTCCGCGGCTTCGAGCACGATTCTCTTATAATCGCGGGTGGGGCGCAGACCCCTGCTTGCGCCACGATTGGGATTTGCAGTATAGAGCCAAGCCATAACCGTTTCGCTGTCTGTAAGTCTTTTCACAGGCACGCGGCTGTCGCCTCGCGAGTAGAAGAAAGGGTGGCCTTCTTTGCGGTCGAACGCCTTCAACAACGAGTCGTCAAACTCGATGAGCACCCCCCAAATCGTCGAACCTTCCTTACGTTCCAGATTTGCTGTAGCCCCGCCCCTGCCCTGGGAATAGAAATTCCACACAAAATCATATCCCTCGAGAATCGCGGGTGTGGCATCCACAACCAAAGACGAATCATACCCTCCGCCTTCCAACCACGACCGAAGGTCGGACCGATTCATGTTCGAACCATAAGCAAAAGTAAAATCAGTGACCATGATGACCCTCCGAGAGAAGAGGAGATTTCCGGGGAGGCCCTTTTTTGCAAAAAAGGCCCTCCCCGGACCCCTCCCCAAAAAACTCCCACATATTTGTTCACGTGGTCTGAGTGCCTGTTCCCCGACCGGTTTCAACCTTCATCCAGAGGAGTCATTCCGGGTACGCGGAGATCTCTCCTCGTTACTGTTGACATCACCTAACAGATTAGATCCAGTCAAGTCATTTCGTCAACACCAGCCCCAGTGCAGGATTGTTTCTTGGATCGCCGGCTCCCAACTTACTACTGGCTTTCTCCGAAGCCACGAGTTTGGTGGCCATAATATTTAGGAGTTTTTGGAAGGGGGCGCGGGGGAAACTTTTTTGCAAAAAAGTTTCCCCCGCAATTTCCCGGCCCTGCTATTACTCTTCCCGCTTGTCAAAAACCCGTTTGGTTTTTCTCTCGCTCCTTGGCAGCGACAAATAGGGCACCACTTCAACTTCAGGCGTAACCAGTATTTTTTTCCTCACGGCCTCCTTTACCATAGTGCGGATACTGGAGTCCGTCCAAGGATCGGCGTTAAGGCTTCGTTCCACCTTGAGGGTCATTGTGTCCTTTCCATCCGCGCGTTCCAGGACGACTTGGTATTCACTCCCTATGCCGTTGAGTTCGCTCAAAACGCTATCAATCTGACCGGGATAGATATTGACCGCACGCACGATGAACATATCGTCGGATCGGCCAAGAATACGATCATGCCTTGGGATGAGCCGGCCGCAAGCGCAGGGGCCCGGCTTCAATGCGGTAAGATCACGAGTCCTATATCGTATGAGAGGCACTGCCTCCTTTCGCAGCGTGGTAACGACCATCTCCCCTACTTCGCCTTCGGGCACCGGCTCCAGAGTGTCGGGGTCGAGGATTTCCAGAATGTAATAATCCGCCCAATAGTGCATGCCGTCGTGAGCGGAGCATTCAAGCCCCGTGCCCGGGCCGTAAAGTTCGGTCATGCCGGGAATGTCGTACATGTCGGAGAGATTGAGCAGACTTTTTATACGGTTCCTCATCGCGTCCGAAGAGCGCTCGGAGCCGTAAATCATCTTCTTGAGCTTTATCCGGTCGCTCAGGCCGCGACGCTCAACCTCTTCCGCGAGCAGCAAGCCCATTGAAGCTGTACAACACATTACAGTGCTCTGAAAATCCATGAGGAATTCCATCTGCATCTCAAGGTTTCCCGGACCCGCGGGCACGGCCAGTGCCCCAAACTTCTCACATCCAAGCTGGAATCCCACGCCGGCTGTCCAGACACCATACCCGACGCAGATCTGCACCCTATCTTCGGCTGTAAGCTGGGCCATTTCATAGCACCGCGCGAAAAAATCGGCCCAGTCATCAATGTCCTTTTGTGTGTAGCACAGGACCTTCCTCTTGCCAGTGGTCCCGGAAGAAGCGTGCAGCCTGACCACCTGACTCATGGGCACGCAGAGCAACGGAAAAGGGTACCCTTCGGCAAGGTCTTTGGACGTTGTAAACGGTAGGCGTTTCAGGTCATCCAGGGTCTTGATATCTTTCGGAGCCACTCCAGCGCCCTGGAGCTTCTGCCGGTACGCCCGGGAGCCGTTGTACGCATGATTGACGGTCCATTGGAGGCCCTTGAGCTGAATTTCAGCAAGCTCTTCATAGGATGAATACGTGGGCATGAAGGATCTCATACTGTAACTCCGCGGGGGATTGCTCACCCATTCCCAATAGGTCTGGAGGATCTGAGTCTCTCTGTTTCCGCCCTGTTCACCGCAAAAGTCTCGGGATCGACCACAACGCCGTAATCTCCGGCCGCGGCTTCGAAGGAGATTATTCCATTGCGCACTTCTTCGGCCACTTTCGCTTCAGGTCTGAGGAACGGATCTCCGTAACCTCCTCCGCCACCCGCCTGCTGAAAATAGGCCGTCCCTTTTGGGACGCCTTCAACCAAGTCCTTTGTGGTGCATAGGTACTTCCTGCCGTCCGGATAAGTAAGCTCTATCTTGTTCAGGGTGCCTTCCATGCCGCCATGCGCGCCGCGAGCGGGCTCCACGTCACCATCACCAAACGTCACCACCTTGGTGATGTCAGAACCGATAATGAATTCGGTTTCCACGCCCAAACCGCCTCGCCACTGCCCCGCGCCGGCGGAATCCGTCCAATATTCATGCTTGACCAGGAGATGTGGGGTCTGCTGCTCGAACATTTCATAATCCTGGTCGAGCACGCCGCCGGACGCGTCGATCATGCCGATGTGGTCGTATCCGTCCACACCCTTGATCGCCCCTGAACCGCCTTTGAGTCCCATGAAACCTATATCGACATACGGCGTGCCCTTCCGGGGATCAATCCCTGTAGTGAGCGAACAGAGCAGTTCGTTCCATTCAGCGGTTACCCTGTCCGGGATCACCGGGCCGAGCGCTCTCATGATCGCGTCGGCATTGTTCGGGCACAGATGGTTCCCATAAGTGGTTGCTGCGGGATATGCCGCGTTAAGGATCGTCCCTACAGGAATGATAATCTTGATCGGCCTCACCATACCGTCGTTGTGAGGTATGTCGGGATTGACCATTTGCAGGAAAGTGAGAATGGTTGCCGACGCGCTGGAGGTATAGGTTCCGTTGACGAAACCGTTGGTTTGAGCGTCAGTATCCGAATAATCGAACGAGATTTCATCGTCATCAACCGTTATCTGGACTCTGATCTCATATTTGGAGCCCGGATTTTTGCCGTCAAAGTAGCAAGTGGACTCACCGCTGTACGTTCCCGTTGGTATGGTGCGAATCTCAGCTCTCATCATTTTTTCCGTCGAGTCGAACAGGTACTCCTTGTGCCTTTCGAAACTGTCCAATCCATATCGTTCTATGATTTTGAGCAGACCGCGTTCGCCGACAACGCAGGAACCAATTTCAGCCCGCATGTCTTCAGCCACGATATCAAGGCGGATGTTCGCAAAGATCAGGTCCCATACATCTTTGCGCAATCTTCCTTTTTCGTACACCTTTACCGGAGGAATGCGCAGAGCCTCTTGCCAGACTTCGGTCGCGTTGGGATTGTACCCGCCTTGCACTGCGCCGCCGATGTCCGCCTGGTGGCCCTTGCACGCGGCCCATCCCACGAGGGTCCCTTCCCAGAAAACGGGCTTGTACGCGGCCACATCATTGTTCTGATTGCCCATGGAAAAGACATCGTTGTGGAAGATCACATCACCGGGGTAAATTTCATCGCCGAAGTAATCGACTATGTACTGACACACAGGTCCCAGGGAAAACGATAAGATGGGGAGGTTTTCAGTCTGTTCGAGCATCTTGCCCTTCGCGTCGTAAAGCCCGGTGACGAAATCTTTGGCCTCGCAAAGGATCGGGGATCGGGTCGTCATGGTGAGAGCGATGCTCATTTCTTCCGTGATGGACTTGAGGCGGCGCTGAAGTATGGAGACGAAGACTTTGTCGATTTCCCGGCTCATGACAGGATCCTCCTTTTCACGTCTTCCTCCCGTTCCTTGAGGTACATGGTGAAGCTGCCGAACCGATCCGTCAGCACGTTGAACTCCGGCGCGACGAAGGTAGTGGTGTTGACCTGTTCAACGATCGCCGGCCCTTCGATTCGATTGCCAAAATGAAGGGCCAGACCGTCAAAGACGGGTATCTCCTGGAATTGCTTCTGGAGGGGAAGATACACGTTACGATGTCTCTTGTAGGCCTTGGATGCGTCCTCGCCGGCAGGCTCCTGTTCCTGGAATCGGGGCTTTTCCGTCCGTCCGATACAAACCAGCCGCATGTTGATCAATTCTATGGGCGTGCCCTGCTCTTCCAAGGAATAGCCGTAAAGGCTGTTGTGAGCCGGGTGGAACCTTCGCGCCATGGCTTGTATGTCGAATCTGTCTACCTCGTGGGGCGTTATGTCGACTTCAACCTCGTGGTACTGCTTCACGTACCGAAGATCCAGCGAGTATCTGTACTCGATATCCGACTCCACAATACCTTCTGTGACCAAAAGCTGCTTCCCTTCACGCTTCATCTCATCAAAAAGGCGCCCGAAAATCTGAGGGTCCGCGTCCTTGAGATTGACAGCATACGTTCTGACGAAGTTGTGCTTCAAATCGGACATGAGCATGCCCGCCGCGCAGAAGATGGACGATTCCCGCGGTACGATCAAGACAGGATTCTCCAGTTCCAAGGCGATCATACAAGCATGATTGGGCCCGGCCCCGCCTGCCACAACCAGCGGGAAATCGCGCGGGTCTTGGCCGTGCTTCACAGCCACTTCTCTTACGGCCGCGGCCATATTGACGTTGATCACACGGTACATCCCCGCGGCTGCTTCGTACAGATCGTACCCCATTCGTTTGGCGATTTTGTCTTCAATGGCTTCCTTCGCCCGATCCGGATAAAGAGGCATCCTGCCCCCCGCGAAAAAGGCCGGGTCAAGGTATCCCAGGACCAGGTCCGCGTCCGTGCATGCAGGGTCTTGTCCACCGAGACCGTAGCAAGCCGGGCCGGGGTCCGAAGACGCGCTCTGCGGACCCATACGAAGCAGCCCGCCTTCGTCGATCCACCCGATGGAGCCGCCTCCTGCGCCGATGGTCACAACGTTGAGCATGGGTAGAGCCAGTCTCAGGCGGTTGATCTCCCCGACCGTGGTAGTCAACGGAACAGCATCCTTGATCAGGGCGCAATCGAACGATGTCCCTCCCATGTCCATTGTTATGCAATCGCGGTATTCCTGGATTCCGGAGTAGACAATCCCGGCCACAGGTCCGGCCGCGGGCCCCGAGAGCAGCGTAGTTGCAGCGTGGTCCATGGCGAACTTGGGGGAAATGACTCCTCCGTTGGACTGCATTATCAGCAGGATGTTTGGAAATCCCGCGTCATCGAGTTTATTAAGCAGGCTCTCCAAGTATCTTTTCAGGATCGGACCCACGTAAGCATTCAGCACGGTGGTGGAAACACGATCGTAGAATCGTATTGACGGCAAGACATCCGTTGACACGGACAAATAAGCATCGGGCATGCTTTCACGAACAATCCTGGCCGCTCGTTCCTCGTGCTCCCTGTTGGCGAAGGAGTTCATGAAGCATATGGCAACGGCTTCAACTCCTTCTTTGCAAAAGAATTCGGTCCCCTTTCGCACATCGTCTTCGTTCAGTGGGGCGATGTCGTTCCCCGCGTAATCCAATCGCCCTGTTACGGGAAGTCGTCGGTAACGGGGCACCAGGGGCTCTACATTCGTGTATCGGTTGTTGTACTGCTCTTCCCGTATGCCGCGCCGCATTTCGAGCGCGTCCCGAACCCCTTTCGTAGTAAGCAGTCCGGTTTTTGCCCCACGGTATGTGAGCACCGCGTTTGTGGTTACCGTGGTGCCATGAACGATCACTTCCACAGCGGCCAGAAAATCCTTCAGGGTCATTCCTTCGTCCTGAGCCATCTCGGAGATTCCCTGCATGGTCGCGATGGATGGATCTTTGGGAGTGGACAGCACCTTGTAAGTTCGGGATTGACCGTCGGAGCGGGTCAGCAGGAAGTCCGTGAAGGTACCGCCTACGTCGATGCCGATCTTGTAGTTCATGGTAGCCTCTTGGTTCTTGCGGGAAAGATTCTGTGCAAAAAAGACGATGTTATTTAGGGAGTAAGAATATTAGAATGCAGCTATGACATTGTCAATGTTGAAGGGATGCGAAGAGGTAACCTTTCTCTTTCGCCGGCCAATGGTCGGTTCTCTGTCATGGGAGGTGAGTTGATGCCATACGATGAAGCACTCGATGCACGAATCAAGAAGATTGTATCACGCTGGAAAAACACCGTAGACAAGAAGATGTTCGGCGGAGTGTGCCATTTGGTGCAAGGAAATATGTTCTGCGGTGTTTACAAGGACTTCCTGATCCTGCGCCTGGGAGAGGATGAAGCCAAGGAAGCGATGAAACTGCCGTTTGTCAAGCCATTCGACATCACAGGCCGACCCATGAAGGGATGGGTGATGGTGGCCAGTCGGGGATTCGAGAATGACGAATCCTTGAAACAGTGGCTTGAAAAGGCGCGAAAATTCGCCCGAAGTTTACCTGCAAAATGACTAGATTTTGGCCGCGAAACCGCCCAACCGGTCTCCCCAGCTAAGGTTTACCCGTGTGCCCGCACGTTCGTGTCGCGCCTCGGGAATCTCACATCCCGTGGCAGAAAGTCATCGATTGACCTCGGATGAATCCCCGCATTTAGAGCAGTCTTTAACTATGCTGCCTCCCTCATCGTAACAACTGCCTGCTTCCCACGGCGACTCGAACTTTCTGCACGAGGCATCAATGCAGCATCTGTATCTGGTATCCGGCGGACCTATGGATTTTCTCATTGGCGGCCTCCTTCAAAGCAAAAGTTAGCTCGGCCTTTTGCCCGAACTCCTTACAAGAAACAATAGACACGGCTATTGGGGAGTCAAGGCCCGGGCCAACCCTTGCACCGTTTCGCTGTCCCACCCTGAAAATGAACGCGAAGAGGCACGGTCCAGGGCATTGGCAACGCACAGACGGCGGGCACAGCCCGCCCTACGAGAGGCGTATCGTCCAATCGTAGGGCGGGCCGTGCCCGCCGATTGCGGTCTTAGCCAACCTATGACCCCATTTTCGGACATTTTTTGCGGCAATCAATATGTACCGATCCTATGTAGGGGCGCTTCGAGAATGCTCTCTCAAAATCGAATTTCAAACAGGGATCGTGCCACGAATTGGACGCGATTGCAGGTGTTGGGTAGCCCGGAGGCTACGGTCTCCGGGTGCCGAAGGCACAAGAGGTCTGGACCTGTGATACATGACCGGAATCAATGCGAAAAATAGGGGCTTGGACGATCAGTACGGCCAATAGACCTCTTGTCGCTTTGCGACCCGCGGGTAGGACCGGCATCTTGCCGGTCATCCTAATAGACAGGCTGGAAGCCTGTCCCACCGAACGTCCGGGCTACCCGGTCTCGTAACACGATTTGTCTCGTGCCTTGACTTTGGAGACAGCCTTCGAGAAGTACCCTGATTTCGGGCTGTTCTCGTACCGCGCCGTACCGACGGCCCGAGGAAATCATCGGTTTTGAGACCGTGTCTCTAAGGTGAGGCCCGCCCGGCCGTGCGGTAATCCGGTGTAATACTCGATCTGACCGGCACGAACAGCCAGGCAACCCGTCATTTAACCTCCCCATCCACAGTGTAGAAATATACGACGAGTTTATCAGGCGGGACAAAATCCTTCTGAACAAATTCATATGTCGTAGGGCTAATTTTTTCAGGCCTGCCGGGAAAACAAACTGACACGAACTGGTCCGGTTTTTCCTTGATCAGCCTCAACTTGAATTCCCCTATTGGTCCTTTCCAGTTGCGCCCAGTGCCGAGAATGTATTCAATGCTGACATAACTCACGGAAACCGAATTTGCGCCTTCGGCCACAGCCACCTTAACTCGATTTTCAACCGCGCGCTTCGTGGCCTCATCAAGACAGTCTTCATCTTCACGTTCTTCAAGCTTCCCTGAGAAAGAACTCCATAAATTGGCCACACTCTTCTTAAACTCTTCTTTGGCACCCCCTTGATAAGGTATCGTCCACCCACCACCAGCCCCAGGCTCATATTCGTGCTCCACAATAGTTTCCTTATGGGTAGGAAAGGTCATTTCCCAATAGAGGGTATGAGAGATCGACCAATCGCCGAATTCTTCTCGTGGTTTCCTCAGTTTTTCTAATAAAGGATCCAAATTTTCGTAGGAAACCTCAAAAAAGATTTCTTTATCAGACAAACCTAATTTGCGTAACTCAGCCGTAATGTCGCGGCCATCTACGACAGCCTTGCGCTCATGCTGTGTGGTCAAAAGTCTGCCGTTCACCAGAACCTTGAAGGTTTTCAAAATGTTACTACTAAATGCGACAGGGGAATGATAGCCCAGAATAGGGTCTTCAGGAGACACCGGAAACGCGACTGTAGTATGGGTATCCTGGTCGGATTCGTTAAGGAATCGATATTTGACACGTACCTTGGTTGGGGATATTTCCAGAACTTCCTCGAGCATCCGGATATGCTCGTTTTTAAGCAGTTCTATCCCGCCCGCGCCTAAACGAGCAGTGGAATCATTGGCAAAAACTTGAGATGTGCAGAGCAACACGATTCCGACGATTGCGGGCAGGGGGAATATGGTAAACATCTTAAGCTGTGGCATTTGGTGATCTCCAACTCCGAATTGATGAAAGTCAATCGCAGGCGATGCCGTATTTTTTCATCTTTTTGTATAGAAGGGTCCTGTGAATTCCCAGCAATGCCGCCGCGCGGACCTTGTTGTTGTCGGCCGATTCCAGTGCGTACACGATCGCGTCTTTTTCAGCTTGACCCTGCACGTCCTTCAGAGAAAAGCGATCCGATTCGGAAGCCCCTTTGCCGCGTCGGGACAAATGGAACGGTAGATCGCGAATACGAACCGAGTCTCCGTCAATGGAGTTGGCGATTCCTTCAAGGACATTGGACAACTCCCGCACGTTACCGGGCCAATCATATCGGGCCAGCGTCTTGGCAGCTTCGGGGTCGACTTGGATTTCGGGGAGAGGCGGTTCTCTTACGATCTGCTGCAGAATATGGTGTGACAGAGGAACAATGTCCTCTTTGCGGTCTCTCAAGGGAGGGATATGCAATCGTATCACATTGAGTCTATAAAAAAGGTCTTTTCTGAATCGTCCATCTGTAATCATCGCGTCCAGGTCCTGATTGCTCGCGGCTATAAGACGAAAATCAACACGAATGAGCGAAGTGCCGCCAACCCGTTCAACCTCTTTCTCTTCCAATACCCGCAACAGCTTGGGTTGCATTTCGAGCGGGAGGTCTCCTATTTCGTCTAAAAATACCGTGCCCCGATGTGCCAGCTCGAACTTGCCCGGTTTTCCTTTGTAAAGCGCTCCTGTGAAAGCGCCCTGCTCGTAACCAAACAGCTCGGATTCCATTAGGTCACGCGGAATAGCCGCGCAATTGATGCGCACAAAGGGATACAATCTCCTGGGACTGGCGTGATGGATCGCCTGAGCGAACAACTCTTTTCCAGTACCTGATTCCCCGGTTATTAGGACGGGCAGGTTGGTTCCAGCGGCCTTGAGAGCTTCCCTTTTCAGATCCTGGATAGGCTTGCTCGAGCCGGCAATGCTGTCAATGGTGTACCGAGTGGAGCGCAGCGAAATAAGCTCCTGTTCGTACAATTCCACTTTGGATTCCAACATGGAGAGCTTTTTGGCCAGCTTGCTCAAGTCTTTGACATCCTTGAACATCACCTGGCCAAAGACAGCGATAACCTTGCCGTCTTTTTTGATGGGAATGCGCTGGACGACCATGTCCTGGCCCCCGATGCGCTGGGTAAGGTTGATCTCGGCCTTTCCGGTCTGGGCGACTATGTGCATCCGGGTGTTTTCGACGACCTCGGTGCAGTGTTTCCCGATCTGAACCCGCGGATCGACCCCCAGGAATTGTCCGTACGGGGTATTGAAATGAGTTATATACCCCTCGACGTCCGTGATCATGACGCCGTTGTAAATGCTGTCCAGAATCAAGTTGAGCAAGTCAATTTCATGGCGCGTTGAGGGAGCTTCCAAGGGAGCCTTACCGGCGGTATCGGTTCCAGCGCCATGTCGCGGCGGGCGGGATTGGTCGCGGGCCATGCCAGCGCCTCCTGTATCTGTCAGGCGACATGTATCCGGTTTGACACACCCATTCTATAGTGCGCGGGCAAAACCTGCAACGAGAATCATTCTGGCCGCTTAACTCCTCAGTCACGCGGGGAAATCGCGGGCCGTGTGTCATTGCTGTACGTGTCAAGTAATTCGTGGACAAGACTCGAGGAATTCTAGGGGAGTTTTCCCCCCTAGGGCTTGATGCGGTCTTAGGTTGTTGTAGTAGTAGATGTACTGTTCGAGTTCCTTTTTGAACTCTTCTT
>JACRDF010000001.1 GCA_016212925.1 Desulfomonile tiedjei | reverse complement strand
TGGGTTATCGGCCCCCGGCGCCTGCAGCCATCACCGTGACTCCCAGAGATCCTGGCTACGCTACGCTCCGCCAGGATCTCTGGGCTGACTTGGCCCCAATTCTAACTTAAGTTCTGGTATAATCCATGGGGGCAGGCCACTATGCCATCGGTTTTTTTCAGGATAGAAAAGTGGAAAACACCATTTTGAGCGGCACCTATCACAGCAGTAATCATTTATTCGGGCTGAATCTGGGTTACCACTTCTGACAGTCCCCGTGATGGCTGCTTTTATTGCCTTATTCGAATAAGAGTGAATAGAAATGCCTTTGTTTCTGGATACCGCTAAAATCACCCCACCCCGCTTCCCCCATATCCTTTACCGTCAGCGTTTGGTCGACCGTCTGGAGCAGCACCGGGACAAAAAACTTATCCTCATACTGGGACCGGCAGCCCAGGGCAAGTCCACCCTGGCGCTGTCCTATGTAATGACCTCCGACCGGCCCTCGGCCTGGGTCAATTTGGGCCCGGAAGAATCGGACCCGGTCAACCTGTTTTATCTCCTGACGCAGTCGCTCCATCTGGCCCTGCCGGAGGTAGATTTTACTGCGGCTCTCCAATACCCCGGCCTCAGTTTCGGTCCCCGGGAAGAGCTGCCCCTCTACCGGGATTGGACCCTGGCCCTTCTGGGACGCCTTCAGCAGCCGGTGCAATTGATCCTGGACGGCCTGGACCGCCTCGCCCCGGAGGCGCCATCCTTCCGGTTCCTTCAGGTTTTCCTGGATTGTCTGCCGCCCTCTATCCACCTCGTTCTGCTGTCCCGGGAGATGCCGCCGTTGGAAATTCAGGCTTTAAAGATGCGGCAGGAAGCCTTCATCCTCACCGGCGAAGAGTTGGCTTTCACCCTGGAAGAAACCCGGAATTATTTAGGGGAACTGCGCCAGATGTCGCTGCCCCCCGACCTGCTGAACCGGTTTCAGCAGTTGACAGAAGGCTGGGTGGGGGGGCTGGTGCTCTTGAGCGAATCCCTGGAGCGGGTTCCGGAAACCCTGCGGGATAAGTATTTAACCGGCGGCCTCACGATGCGCTTTAAAGAGGAAATATTCCGCTACTTCGGAGAATGCATCTTTAACACCCGCCCGCCGCAGGACCAGGATTTTCTGCTCAAGTCCTCCATTCTGGAAGTGGTGGACCCGGATTTTATCCAGGGGTTGCTGGGGCTGGCCCAGGCCCGGGAGATTCTCGAAGACCTCACCCGGAGAAATCTCTTCATCCAGGCCCTTCATGACCCCCGGAAGGGCTGGCTGTTCCGCTATCACCAGCTGTTCCGCAGTTGTTTGCAGATTAGATTCAAAACCTCTTTCACCAAGGCCGAGCAGCAGGCGGTCTACCTGAAGGCGGCGGTGCTGTTTGAGCAAAGGGGGGAACCGGAAGAAGCCCTGAAACTCTATTTAAAGGCCCAGGCCCCGGCGGAGGCCGCCGCGCTGCTGGAAAAAACCGGCCTGGACCTTCTGTCCGCGGGCCGCACCGGCGACCTGGCCCGGTGGCTGGAGGCCCTGCCGGCAGACCTGGTCCAGGAGAACCCCTGGCTCCTCTTTTATCGATATATGAGCCGCCGTTTTCAAGGGCCGCCGGAGGTTATCCAAAGCCTGCAGCAGTCCCTCTCCCTTTTCGACCGGAGTGGAGACGTGGGCGGGGTGCTCCTCTCCCTGGCTTATCTCATCGAGGCTTCGGCCTGGGGGTTACCGGTCAACGTCGAGCCTCTGTTAGCCCGGGCCGAGGAAGTACTCGCCTCCCCGGAAGCCAGCCGTTATCCCGGCGAAAAGGCCACCCTCTTTTTTCAGATCGGCCACATTCATACCATCATGTATGGGAATCTCCGCCAGGGTTTGGAAAATTGCCTCCAGGCCTCTCTCTTGGCCCGGGACCTGGGAGACCTCCCCTTGCAAATCAACGCACTGTTGCATGCCTCTTTCACCCACAATGTTTTAGGGGAATTTAACCAGGCCGGCGCCATCATCGCCCAAGTGGACAAGCTCCTCGCGGACTGCGATATTCCCCCGTTGACCGGCGTCCATCTCCTTTTTAAAACAAATTTCTATATGTTCCAGGGGCAATTCGACCGGGCCGAGGCTCTCAATAGAAGGGCTCTCGAGCAAATCCAGCGCCATGGCCTGAGGCATTTATTGCCCTTGGCCCTGATTCATCGCGTCATGAGGAGTTTCTTTCAGGGAAGATTCGGAGAGGCGGACGAAGTGGCACAGCCCCTTTTGTCTGAATGCAAGGCCATGGGCAGCAGTTGGCTTTGTGGTATGGCTTTTCAAGTTATGGGAATGAGCTGCTATCACCGGGGGGAGTATCTCAAGGCCCGGGAATTTGATGAGGAGGCCCTCCGGTACCTTTCCACGGAAAAAAATTTCATCGCCATGACCAACCTGCTTCTGAGCCTGGTGGCGTATCACTTGGGCGAGGTCAACCTGGACATTGAAAAACGGCTCCAGGAAGCCCTGGAATACTTTGCCGGGGAGTCCATCTACACCTATACCATTGAAACTCATCTATCCCTGGCCCTCCTATACCGGTCCCAGGGCCGCCTGGCGGAAGCCGCCCTGCACCTGGGAGTCTGGCCTGCGTGTCGCCCAGGAACGGGACTATTATCCCTTTTTTTTCTTGAACCGTGATGACCTGGTGCAGGTTTGCACCCTGGCCCTGGAGCTGGAAGTCCCGGGCTCCTGGGGTTATGTGACCCGGTTCCTCACCTCGGACAAACTGGCACCCCTGGCCGGGCCGGAGTTGGCGCGCCTCTCCCGGCATCCCCAGGCCCGCATCGCGGAAAAGGCCTGGGAGATTTTACAAGCCATTCACCGGGCCGGGCGGCCCCGCCTGTGCCTTAAGACCCTGGGCTCCTTTCAGGTCTGGCGCGGGGCGAATCCGCTCCCGGACCGGGAGTGGGAAGGGCCGCTCTCCCGCCTCCTGTTGAAGGCCCTCATCGCCCGGGGCGGCCAGGGGGTGTCCAAGGAAGTCATCATGGAAGACCTCTGGCCGGAAGCCGCGCCCGCCAAAGCCGAGAGCAAATTCAAGTCCTGCCTGCACCGCCTGCGCAAAGCCCTGGAGCCCGACCTGTACCGCACCGTGGGCTCCTCCTATGTCCATCTGGAGGCCAACCTCCTCTCCCTGGATAAGGAACTGGTCCGGGTGGACGTGGACGACCTGGCCGCTTTCGCCGCCGCGGGAAAAAAGCTGGAGGCTGCGGGTGAGGTCAAAGAGGCCTTGGCCTCCTACCAGGAAGCCGCGGACCTCTATGCCGGGGATTTTCTGCCCGAAGAACTTTATCATCCCTGGGTGGAGCGCCAACGGGAAGCGTTCCGGGGCCTGTATCTCGAAGTCCTGGAGCGCCAGGCCGAACTCTGGGAAAAGCAGGGGTCTCCCAGGCGGGCCGCCCGGTGCTGGCAGCAGGCCCACCGGACCGACCCCCTGGAGCCCCGCGCGGTCCAGCGCCTAATGCTGCTCAATGACCGCCTGGGCCGGCCCCAGATGGCGCTGCGGGTCTTCAAGGAGTACCGGGAGGCCCTGAAGCGGGAACTGGACGCCTCCCCGGACGACACCACCACCGCCATTTACCGGAAGATCAAAGAGAAGTCCTGATCTCTCCTATTATCCCCCATCCCTCCCTCTGACACTTCTGTCGGTGACAAAAACCCGGTTAATTTTGTTCTCACGAGAAATGCGCAAGATTGTCATTACTTATAAAAGACGCCGCGCCTTTCCCCGCGACTTTTTCGTTACTTCTGCCTGCTATTCTGCCACCACCAAGAAAATCACGCCTGCGCCCCCGGCATATTTATAGCGTTTGCCCAAAGTTCCTTCCTTTCATCCCCGCTCCACCCAACGGGGGGAGAGGGTTAGAGTGAGGGGGGGCGGGAAGAACTTTTGGCAACAAGTATAGAAACGCTTCGGAGGCCCGCTCTGTGCTTTCCTCCGCCTACCTCCACAAGTTCGTCTCCCTGGCCGACGGGCGGCAGGTGCTCCTGCGCTCCCTGTTCCGCCACGACCGGGAGGGCCTCCTCCAGATGTTGAACGGCGTCCCCGAAGACGAGGTGCGGTTTCTGCAACCGCCGGGGCAAGAGCCCCGCCAGGAGCAGGCTTGGCTGGCAGGCCTCGACTACCGGGAGGTGGTGCCCCTGGTGGCGGTGGACCTGGCGGCCCACCGCTTCGCGGGAATAGCCCTCCTCACCCGGGACCGTTTGGGGGCGGGGGGCCGGGTACACCTCTTCGCCGTGGAGCCTTTCCGGCGGCTGGGGTTGCCCGGGCTCCGCTGGCAGAAATCCTGGACCTGGCCTCCCGGGAGAACTTGCGCTGGCTCAGGGCCGAGGTGGCCGCGTGCGACCGCCTGGCGGTCCAGGCTTTCCGGGACCAGGGTTTTGAAATCCGGTCCACCCTGGAAGACTTGTTCCGGAGCGAGGACGGCTCCAGCCGCCCGGTCCTCCGTTTGGCGCGCCCGGTCAGCGGGAAAGCCGACGGTTGATATATCCAAAATCTCATTAACGGAAGGAGCAGAGGCATGAGAACAGGGAATCAGCGGCGTGGAATAGTGGAAGTGGCGCTGTGCGCCGTGGCGGTATTGGGGCTGGCTGCCGGCGCCTATGCCGACACCGGCGCCCTGAAGGTCACCTCTTTTCCGTCGGGGGCGCAAGTGCTGGTGGATGGAACCGCCACCGGCAAAGTGACCCCCATGAGCATTTCCTTGCCGGTGGGGGACCACTCGGTCACCGTGCAGATTCCCGCTTCGGGATGGAGTCCGGATACCCGCGTGGTAACCATTGTCCCGGGCAACAATGATTTAAGTGTCACCTTGCTGCCGGCTTTGACCACCGGTCCCCAGGGGCCTCCGGGTCCCGCCGGAGCGACCGGACTTCAGGGACCCCCGGGGCCGCCGGGAGCCAAGGGTGACATCGGAGCAACCGGGCCCCAGGGACCCATCGGGTTGACCGGACCGGCTGGTCCCCAGGGCGAAGTGGGACCGGTAGGACCGGCAGGGCCCATGGGCCCCGAGGGGCCCTCAGCAGTATTCACAGGCACCCTTGCCGGCGATGTCGTTGGTACCCAGTCTGCCACCCGCGTTACTAAAATCCAAGCAAGTCCGGTAAGCGCCGCACCACCCAATACGGGGGATGTCCTGTCCTATTCAGGCAGCGCCTGGACACCCGCACCGGCGCCAGTAGGACCTCCCGGGCCTGCGGGGCCTCAAGGGCCGGCTGGCATTGATGGAGCTGCTGGCGCCCAGGGGCCGGCCGGTCCGCCTGGTGCCGCTGGTGCTGACGGCGCTCAAGGGCCTGCCGGGCCCGCCGGCGCTCAGGGGCCCGCGGGACCCGCGGGACCGCCGGGTCCGGGGGGATACAACCCCCAGCAGATCGCCCTCTTGCGGTGGTATGGTGGTATCCAGAGCAAAGTAACGCAAATTCTCACGACCGGTCAACCTACTTCCATAGCCTTTGACGGGGCCCATATATGGGTAGTAAAAAACACTGGCCACGGCGTCACCAAGTTGCAGGCCAGCGACGGCGGGATTCAAGGCGGTTTTGCAGTTGGCACTTATCCGTATGGCATCGCCTTTGACGGGAAACATATCTGGGTGGCAAATTATGATGACAGTACCGTCTCAAAGTTGGATGCCGTTGACGGCACGTCTAAGGGCACTATCCCGGTTGGAGATCTGCCGATCGGCGTCGCCTTTGACGGGACTTATATCTGGGTGGCAAATTCGGGCAGCAATAGCGTCACTAAGGTGCTGGTTAGCGACCTCTTTATATCTACACGGACTTACCCGGTTGGCGTTCAGCCGTGGAACCTCGCCTTTGACGGGAAACATATATGGGTGACAAATAATGGCGATAACACAATCACCAAGTTGCAGGCCAGCGATGGCGCCAATCTGGGTGCTTTCCCGGTGGGAATCCATCCCTGGGGCATCGCCTTCGACGGGGTCAATATCTGGGTGGCCAATAACGGCGACGACACCCTCACCAAGTTGCGGGCCAGCGACGGCGCCAACCTGGGGACTTATCCGACTGGCAGTCAACCGCGCGGCCTGGCCTTTGACGGGGCTAATATCTGGGTGGCAGAATCGGGTAGCTATGGATTCGTGTCTAAGCACTGAGGCGGGTGGGGAGGCAGCCCCGACTAATTCAGGCCCG
The DNA here is from genome assembly GCA_016212925.1 of Desulfomonile tiedjei. Classification (NCBI taxonomy): domain Bacteria; kingdom Pseudomonadati; phylum Thermodesulfobacteriota; class Desulfomonilia; order Desulfomonilales; family Desulfomonilaceae; genus Desulfomonile; species Desulfomonile tiedjei. Next base: position 17,640 of record JACRDF010000001.1, on the reverse strand, counting down.
GGCACCCGCCGCCTCCGACGGCCCGGTGCCACCGGTTTGAGTCTTGTTTGGGTTTTCAATGGCCTTTGGGGAACCGATCCCCGTGATGATCCGCCGACTCCCCGGGGAGGTGTCAAATGACCAAGAAATAGACGCGGTTGTAAATGTTCTTTCCTGGGCTGCAGATCCTGGCTCGCCGGCGCCGACCCGGGACAGCAACCAATGTTCTTAATGCTACTGCATTAAGATGAAGAAAGGAAAAAAAGCCATGAAAAACCGGAAAACTTGCTTGATCGCGGCCCTGGCGGCCTGGTCCCTGGCGGCCCTGCTGGCAACGCCGCCGGCGGAATGTTTTGCTGAAGATGGAACCCTCACCGGAACCTTCAGTGGAGTATATGAGGGGAGAACTGTCCCTCTGATTGACGCGTCTTTGGAAGTATTTCATCCTGACAACGCCACTCTCCTTCGAACAATCCCCCTTACCTTCGACAAAACTGGCAGGTTCAGCATAGCCTTTCCTTCGGGAGAGTGCCGGATAAAAATTTTCACTAAGATTTATGAGATGGGTTTGACCCTTTTACACGAAGGATTCTACGACGGCCTTCAGAGCACTTATGGAGTCTGTTTTGCGGATGGCGAACCGGTCACAGTGACTGCCGGTCAAACCACCGACATCTCCTCGGTGCTAGAGCTTAGAGCACCCACAAAGCCACCAGATACATACACTATTAAAATAACCGGGCAGATCGCCGGCAGCACCGGAGATCCCGGAACTGTTCAGGTCATCGCCCTGGATTATTGCACCGGTTATGAGTGGGGGAAGACCGAGGTATCTGCAGGTCCCTTTGTCTTTTACATTAGTGCCGCGACTAAGGCAGTTCGCCTGCGCTTCGTCAGCGCCAATTACCCTCCCGAGTTTTACGGGGCGTACGGACAGGATAATTTCAGCCTGGCCACGCCTCTTTTTATGGATAGGCCGATAGACCTTGGCTTGGTGGTCCTTGGACAGGCCCCGGAAATCAGAGTGGAAAATGCTTTGGGTTTTGGCGATGTAGCGCTGCTGGACTCCCGAACTCAGGCCGTCACGGTTTACAATGACGGGACCAGGGATCTGGTGGTTGGTTCAGTGGCCTTCGAAACCTCCCATGGCGACATCTCCTTTACCGAACCTCCCGCAACGCCTTTTACCCTGGCTCCGGGCGCCAGCCGGACGATCTCCATTACCTACGGCCCCCGGGCCATGGGGGAGGCCGCGGCCCTGCTGGCCATCACCAGTAATGACGCGGATGAATCCAAGGTGCTGGTGAGTCTGACCGGCGCCGGGGTGGCGTCCCCAGCACCCCCGTCCGAGCAGGTCAGCCAGATCGCCGAGGTTATCGTGACCGGCACCACTAATGGGACTTTGACGCCCACGGGGCCGGGGGAGCGCGCTACCATGCTCATGAACCAGATTGCCGCGGCGGGGGAAATGGCCGCGGCCGGCAAGGACGCGGCGGCCTGCGCCCAACTGCGGAACGCCCTCCAGCGGGTGGACGGCAATCCCGTCCCGCCGGACTTCCTGGAGGGACCGGACCGGGAATTGTTGCGGCAACTGCTGCAGAACACCATTGACAGCCTGGGCTGCAGGTAAGAGGAGGAAGGCCATGCTTAGGAGCGTAGGTCACGGCAAAGGCGGAAGCAAGGCGGTTGGAGCAATTTGGAGGCTCTCTTGCCTGCTAACAGGGTTGCTTGTAATAACCGCGCTGACGTTGGCGGCCGCGCCCCAGGCTGCCAGAGGCGAAGAATTCCTGTTTAAATGGGGAAGCCAGGGCACAGGCAATGGACAATTCAATAACCCCAAGGCCATAGCAGTAGATGCCACGGGAAATGTCTATGTGGCGGATAGCTCAAATAATCGCATCCAGAAGTTTGACAGCGCGGGAGTTTTCATCGCCAGTTGGGGAAGCACTGGGTTAGGTAACGGGCAGTTTAGGGACCCTCGCGGCATAGCGGTGGATGCCTGGGGAAAAGTCTATGTGGCGGATACAGGTAATCACCGCATCCAGAAGTTTGACAGCAATGGAGTCTTCCAGACCAGGTGGGGAGGGGACTATACAGGATTTTCTTATGGCGATGGGAATGGTTTATTTTACAATCCCGTTGGCATAGCGGTGGATGCATCAGGAAATGTCTATGTTGCTGATTTCACAAATAAACGCATCCAGAAGTTTGACAGCAACGGCGTCTTTATCACTAAGTGGACGCGTGGAAGCAATCCCTTTTCTCCAGTAGGCATAGCGGTGGATGCATCAGGAAATGTCTATGTGATGGAAGCTAACCGCGGCATCCAGAAGTTTGACAGCAACGGCGTCTTCCTGGCGACGTTTGCAGGCTTTGGCTATAGCGATGGGCAGTTTTCCGAGGGCTGGAGTATCGGGGTGGATGCATTTGGAAATGTCTATGGTTTGAATAAGTATTTACCCCACATCCAGAAGTTTGACAGCAATGGAGTCTTGCTGGCTAAGTGGGGAAGCGATGGCTCAGGCGATGGGCAGCTTATAGACCCACAAGGCATAGCAGTGCGTTCATTAAATTCTTTGGTGGATGTCTATGTGGCGGATACATTTAATAACCGCATCCAGGTATTTGGCATACCCCTGATTGCCAATGCCGGGCCGGACCAGGGGCCCTGGCTCGAGGGGACCCTGGTCCAGCTGAACGGTGCCAACTCCACTCCCGCCATTGAGATCGCTACTTATCAATGGGAGAAAATCTCCGGCCCGGACGTGACCCTTTCCAACGCCGCCATCGCCCAGCCGACCTTTTACGCCCCGGAGGTGGGACCGGGAGGAGCCACCCTGGAATTCCGGCTGACCGTGACCTCTTACGCCGGCAAAACCTCCCAGGACACCTGCATCGTCAACGTCGTCAATCCTCCAAATCAGGCCCCCGTTACCAATGCGGGTGACGACCAAACGGTGCTCGAAGGGACCCTGGTAACCTTGAACGGCACCGGGACTGACCCGAACGGTGATCCTCTCACCTATAGCTGGACCCAGTTGTCCGAACCTTGGGTGACCTTGAGCGGCTCCGGGACCCTTCAACCCAGCTTCACCGCGCCGGAGGTGGGGCCGGGAGGGGCCACCCTGACCTTCCAGTTGAGGGTGCGCGACCCTCAAGGCTTAGAGGCCATAGATACCTGCATCGTTAATGTCTCCTCCGTCAATCAACCTCCGGTGGCCAATGCCGGCAATGACCAGGTGGTTAACGAAGGGGTTCAGGTAACCTTGCAAGGCTATGGGAACGATCCTGACGGCACTGCGGTAACCTTCCGCTGGACCCAGACGTCCGGACCGCCGGTGACCTTGGGCGACCCCACGGCCGCGCAACCCACTTTCACCGCGCCCAATGTGACCCAGGATCAGGAACTGGTCTTTGAGCTTACCGTGAGCGACGGCAGCCTCCAGGGCACGGACGGGTGCAAGGTAGCCGTGCGCCGGGTGAATAACGCGCCCGCTGCGGATGCCCAAAACAACTTGACGATTCTCAGCCAGGAACAGAATGGCACGGTCCTTTCAGGTACGGCCAGCGATGCCGACGGAGACTCCCTCTCCTACCGCTGGCTGGAAGGAACCACCGAGCTATACGGTTGGCAGCCGGTGGCCGCAGGGCAGACCCCTCTGGCCTTGAGCACCGCGCCTCCCCTGGGGGTGGGCGCCCATACCCTGACCCTGGAAATCACCGACGGTTATGCCACCTCCAGAGATGAGATGCTCCTGACCATCGGGAACTCACCCCCCACGGTGGCGCCCACCGGTGGAGGAACCTATCCGGTGAACACCCCGGTCAATTTGGGCGGCTCAATCTCGGACTATGACGGCGGCTCGGTGAACTATCAATGGCTGGAAGGAGATGCTGTATTGAATAGCGGTGCGGTTCAAGCAACCCTGGGAGGAATGCCGGTCACCCTGCCCACCTTCAGCATTTCCACCTTGCCGGTGGGCGTGCATAACCTCACCCTGCAAGCCAACGATGGAGATAATAGCGCTTCAGGAACGATTTCCGTCACCATTGTCCAGCCCCAGGATACCCAGGCGCCCACCCTGGCGCCGGTGGTGGATAAGCCCATCCTGTGGCCGCCCAACCATTTGATGGCGCCAGTCACCATCCAGGCCAATGCGGTTGACAACAGCGGCCAGCCGGTGACCCTATGGGCTGTGGTTTCCTGCAACGAGCTGCAGCCGGGAGTGGTGGATTGGACCGAACCGGTCATCGACCAGGTAAATGGCATAATTATTTTGAGCCTCAGGGCCGATCGCTTTAGCAAAGGCAAAGGCCGGGTTTACACCATAACCATCACCGCCACCGATATGGCAGGGAATGCCAGCACCGCCAATGTGACGGTCATGGTGCCCCATGACCAGGGGAAAAAATGATCAAGAAGCTTTGAAATAATTCCCAACAAAGGCAGGGCCGCCTTGGCCCTGCCTTTGTTTCTTTGGGGTAATGTCGATGGTGCAAAAGGGGTTGCTATCTGCTTCTATGATCCGAAACTTATCAAGTCCCTGAAAATTCAACCTATCCACATCATACCGACACCTTTCGGCGCTCCATGACTATTTTCTCTTGAAAAATCTGACATATTTCCTGATCATTGAGGGGTTGTTGACCATCAGCTTACCCAATTGGCTCCAGTACGACTGACTATGCAAGTGAGGGTGAATATGGCGCTCACCAAAGAGAAAATGATTATCCGCCTCCAGATGCAGATGGGTATAAGCAAGCAAGAGTCCCGCCAGATAGTGGACCGGCTCTTGGAGATAATGAAGGACACCTTGACCAGGGGAGAAGAACTACTCATCTCCGGGTTTGGAAAATTTTCGGTAAGGCAAAAGAATGAGCGTCGAGGAAGGAATCCTCAAACCGAAGAAAGTTTAATTCTTTCTGCTCGGAAGGTTTTGGTGTTCAAGGCATCTGGGGTATTACGCGCACGCATCAATAAGTTTTAGCAATTCACCGTATTCTGGAATTAGGCTATAACTCACCTGGCTCCTTAATTTTCTCTTCCTCCAAGAAGAGCTCCCTTCGATATGCGGATCATACCTGGTAATTTTTCAGCTCAAGCGATAACTTTTGATCCTGGTAAATTATCGCGGGTTTTTTAGATAGGCACATGGCATTGATAGAGGTAAAAATTTGGAAAAATTATGGTGACAGTTTGTAGTTAAATTTTGATAATTAGGCCAAGTAAACCGGGCGAAAATTTGACATCTGGCAACGATATGCAAGGACCCCCGGACCGAGCGGGTCATCAAGAATTCCTTGGCCGGCCACCAATAGGGCCGGCAAGCGCGACCCGGCGGCTATAACAACATCCATATCAATAGCATTCACAATAATGTGATTAATTGGAAGCCGGGGCAGGTCAAACCGGGAGGAGCCAAGCTGGTCCAGCCCCAGGTCAAACCCGCGGGAGGTAAGAACAACGTCATGGCGGACAAAAACGGCAACGTCTATAAGCGGGATGCCCAGGGAAACTGGCAGGAGCGCCAGGGAAACCAGTGGTCCAAGCCCGGGACCGCGTCCCGCCCGCCAACCAGTAAGCCTTCAACGCCCAGCCATCTACCCGACCTGAAGGCCCCCCGGCGGCTACGCGGCCAACCCCGCACCCCCGGCCCAGCGGCGGTGTCAGCCGGCCTTCCGGTGGTGGTGGCCGCGGCGGCGGGGGCCGTCGGCGGTGATCAATTAAGATGGGTCCCAAAAACCATCTGGTGTGCTTCCTGGCAAGGCCTCTCTTGTCGGCTCCAGCTACCTGTTAGCGATGAAAGCGGCCTGCCAGGAATTCTTCAAAAAGGGGGTATCTCCTTGGCATCCCTGTTTAATATCCTTATTGACCAATTGTCCTTTGATTTTTAACTTAAGAACTAGGAAAGGAGCGCAGATTTTAAGAAAGGAGTTACATCCCCTCAGCAATAATGACCGCCTCGTCATTTATATGGCTTTTTATCGCGCCATCGCAAGTGCTTGGAGCCTGAGCAGTTGGAAATATTACCAGCCAATAAAGAGAGAACGGCAATCCCCCTTTCATTCCGGGATTCCAAGCATTTCTGGTGCCTGAGAGCAAAGGAGTAATCCCATGAGCCAATATGTTTTTATTTGCCACGCCACCGAGGACAAAGCCGTGGCCACTGCCATCTGCGAGACCCTGGAAGCCAGCGGCGTCCCCTGCTGGATCGCTCCCCGCAACATCAAGCCCGGCGCCGATTATGGCGGCGCGATTATCAAGGCCATCGGGGAGGCGCGGGCTCTGGTCCTGGTACTCTCTACCCACTCTAACGAGTCGGAGCACGTAAAACGCGAGGTGGAGCGGGCCGTCAGCAGAGGCGTCAGCGTTATCCCCTTCCGTATCGAGGAGATCTTGCCCTCCGAGGCGCTGGAATATTTCATCAGCACCACCCAGTGGGTCGACGCCTTCACTCCGCCCCTGGAAAAACATGTGGGCTACCTGGCTGAAAACCTGAAAGAACTGGTGCCTCCAGAGGCAAAGGAAGTAAAGGTCGCCGAGCCCGAGCCCCTTCCCCCGCCTCGGGCCGCCGCCCCCCAAGCGAAAAGTTGGTTTCTGACGGTCCCAGGCCTGGTCACCATCGCCGCGGCAGGTGTCCTGGTGGTGGCCGGCCTCCTTGGCGGTCTTTACCTGGCGGACACTTTCTCCCGGTCCGAGAAACCTGTCCCTCCAGAGGCGCCGGCAGTGGCTGTGGTGCCCCCCACCCCTGAGAAAAAGGTTGTGCCGGAAAAAGCTCTTCCCGAGAAAGCTGCCCCTCCGAAGGCCCCGGAAATTGTAGAGAAAGCACCCGTTCCCAGGGGGAAGGCCGTGGCCGACAAGGCTCCCCTGGAGCAGGTGTTGAATGAAGAGAAGGAACCCAATGAGCACATCAGGGATGCTAACCTCATCGCCCTGGGGAACCCGGTCCAGGGCAGGCTCACCACCGAGAACGACCGGGATTGGTACAAGTTTAAGACCGGCCCTGCCTCAAGCAAGGTGAGGGTGATAGTGCGCAAACAATTTGGAGTGGTAATAAATGTCTATGATCAAACTGAATATATGGTTAAGAGTGAAGTCCAAGGTTTTGATAAAACTATAAGCATCGCTTGGGAAAGCGCACCCAATTCCTATTATTACGTTTTGGTGAAATCGTATGGGGAAAAAGGCACCTATGAACTTGAGGTGCGCGAGGAGGGCGGATAATGTATTTTTTTGTAAGAAGGGGATCCACCGCACTGCTGTCCGGTAGAGATTACTTGAGATAGCAAGTAAAACAGCCCCAAAGCAGCCGATCAATGCTATAATGGGTTTGCCGAAAACCTAAATATTGAAAGGAGTTATAGGGCTTATGGCACATTGTAGCACACTCATGGGTCAATTACTACAACTCATCCCGAGACATGTTTTCCACCACCTGGTGGATACCCATGCCTGGCAGGGGCCTGACGTCAGGAAGTTCTCTTATTGGTCGCACCTGACGGCCATGCTCTTCGGTCAGTGGAGCGCCCGCAAGAGTCTCCGGAGACGTGGTGTTCAGCGTCAATCGGCAAGGCCACAAGCTTTACCATCTGGGCCTTTCCGAGGTGAAGCGTTCTACCCTCTCAGACGCCAATAAATTGCGCCCCGCGGTCATTTTCGAAAAAACCTATTATCAGCTGTATGCGCGGCTCTCCGCCGAGTTAGCGCCACAACCTCAGAAGGCCCCGCAGATCAAGATCATCGATGCCACCACCATTGACCTCTGTGCCGCGGTCTTTCCCTGGGCTAAGTTTCGGACCCGCAAAGGGGCCATTAAGCTGCACACCGTGCTTACCGGGTTGCTGCCCCAGTGTGTCTTGGTCACCGACGGCAAGACCCATGACCGCCAGGCCGTCCAAAACCTGCGCTTCCAGCGGGGCGATCTGTTGATCTTTGATCGGGCCTACCTGGATTATGCCTGGCTTTACCAGTTGCACCAAGACGGCGTCTGGTTTGTGACCCGGCTGAAAACCAACTCCTGCTACCAGGTAATCCAGGAAGCCTGGGCTGATGGCCCGGTCCTGGCCGACCAGGTTATCCGCTTGAGTTCTCCCCAGGGCCAGGCCTGCTACCCTGAGCCACTGCGCCGGGTTCACTACCGGGACCCGGAAACCGGCAAGGAATATGTCTTTTTAACCAACCGCCTGGACCTGTCTGCCCTGGAGGTGGCCGAACTCTACCGCCGCCGCTGGCAGATCGAACTCTTTTTCAAGTGGATCAAGCAAAACCTGAAAATTAAAGCCTTTTACGGGACCTCCAAGAATGCGGTGCTGATCCAAATCTGGACCGCCTTGATCGCTTACCTGCTCCTGGTCTGGCTCAAGCTCAAGACTAAGGCCGGTTGGGGGCTTCTGGAACTCACCCGGTTGGCCCAAACCATGCTCCTGGAGCGCATGAACTTATGGGCGATGCTTGGTCTTCATCCACCAGACAACCGACAACCCTTACTATTCAATTAGCGTGCCGGACAGCAATGGATCCACCGGCAACTTTGGGAATAGCAGGAGCACCATGCTTTATTCATACACTTTGCCTGGCATATGTTTGGCCGGCTTTTATTTCAGGTGAGCATATGCCTTATCGTGGTGGATATCGACGAGACTGGTACGTATAAAGAAATCCTTGTGCTCGCTCTGAGAGATGGTACTGGCGACGTAATATTATGTCTATGGATTCAGCGGGATAATTGTCAAAGAAATTAAGGAATTGTACGATATGTTAAGGTTTTTAGCCACAGTATGTTGAGGATCGATGATTGGGCCTGGTTTCGCGTAAAAAAACAAATATGTTCTCAATAATTAAACGATAACCACAGGGCGGCTAGCTGCTATATTTGCGAGGTTTAAATTAGAAAAGTAAGTGTTTGATATGGTTATAATAGCTCTCAATCTTATCCTGCCGACATTTTAAATTTTTTCCCTAAATGTCACTTCTTATACAAGGGGCCAGACCACCAAAGGGTGGATGGAAACCTTCTTTTACCCTGTTTCAAGAATTCCGCCTGGGCAGTCTCACGAGGCCATTTTGCCAGAATGAGAATGAGGGGGAGTATGCAACCTGGGCCGCAAGGTCTGGGACCCACCTCAGACCCCCATACACCCCTTGCACCAGAATTGGAGTCCCATGATATGCGTACCCAGGATCCCTGGCTTGACTTGCCCCCCAATCTATTTTAAAAATTGGTACAATCACTGGGGGTAGGTCGCTTTACCGAGAAACACCCCTGTTGCAAAAGAAGCCAATAAATATCTTAAGCCGTTTTCTGAACTAAAAAATCAATTGGATAATGAGTTTTATAAACTTGAAGGGACTGAGAAGTTGAAGTCTCCGTATTATGGACTATAAGGCTTAGCCCCTTACTCACTGGTAAGGAGAGATGGATTGAAAAGGCGTGTTCCATCCATTTTATACTTATGGAGAAAGTCACTATTACTTATTAACTTTCGACGTTATCCCCTTTTATTTTTTTGGAAGGCGGGTGGTCTTGATAAATTGCCCCTCATTCCCGCTTATTATTTGCGGGAAAAAAATAAAGAACGTTTTATTACCGAGCATATACGCCACAATAAAAGTAACAAACCACATCTTAGGTTTGCACAAGGAGCAGAAGAGTATTTTTTATCGGAAGCGAAAGAAGCTTGGAAAGTAGTAGAACAAGAGTGGTTGCAAAGAAATGAAAAGAATATCACTAAACGTCAGATGGAATATGGAGAATTGTGTTTTGAAGCGAGGTTGAAGGTATGTTTAGGTGGTAACCGTGAAACCGTCCTTCGTGATCTGGGGCGTAAAATCCTGCCAGAGACAAGGGGGGGTGGCAAGCGCTTCACAATAAATAGCCTCCAACTATTTAAAACAATTCACAAAGAACTTAAAGATTGTATTAAGGAGATTCGCCGAAAGGAGGGCTTAACCCTTTGCAAGGTCGCTCCTGAACACATGTCGCGTCCGAATGAAGAACAACTCAAATCGATGGTAGAAGACGCAAAGAAAGAAAAATCCTGGGTAGAAAGGGTTTTAACTGATGATGAAATTTTATTCCTTTTAAAGGGAACTTCAGAATCAAAGGCAGCCCCTGGGGAAGACCTCCACCTTACAATTTCAGAGATTGCCTGGTGGATTTTAGGCAATCGCCTTGAAATACATCCTCCAACCCTCCGACACAACCTCAAAGATATTCCCCTCCTATAATATTCTGGTCTGAAGATTTTTTTGATCTGAAGATTTCAGTGAAATCTAAATTAGTGAATTTCACCGGGGAGTTACCCTACTCAATACTAAACCCGGTAGGATTTAGCCTCCCTTATCTACCCCAACCTCGTTTCCAATTACCTACATTCCGCTGCAATAATCACCTTAAAAAATTAGGAGTTGAAGGGAGATAAGTATGCATCGGTTACTTTCGCGAAGAAAGGCAGCTGGGTATCTCGGCGTTAGCCCCTTTACCTTGGATCGTTGGAAGCGTCAAAGAATAATTTCTTTTATCACCGTGGGGCGTCGGGTTTTTTTCGATGTTAAGGACTTGGAAAATTTCATTGAGATGAACATGGTTCAGGCCAGAGGTATGCGTAGCTATGAGGTCCCTCTCCAATGCCCTGATTGTCAAGGGAAAAACGGAAAATGTCCGACCATCACTCTTACCCCGCCCCTAACCCCTCAATGGTGAGGAAACGGCTAAAGGACCATGAGTAAACAGCAGCCTTGCAGACATTTTCCCTCTTTGAGTGAATTGCTCAACGGCGGGGACCTGATCCGGCCGGACGAGCTTGCCAAGGCCCAGAAGGTGAGCATCGGGACTGTTTACGCCTGGATGGAAAGGGGTACTATCCCATTTTTGGAGCTCGGCCGGAGTAAACGTCTAGATCCCCAGGAGGTAGCTCAGTGGCTGGAGTTGAAACGCCGGGCCGCCCGAAAGGTTCCGGGAGGGGGTCCGGCAGTCCTGACCACTTGATTACCCCTCAGAAGGCATAATTAAGAATTTTGTGATTTCAGATGGTTATAAATCCAGGTGACAAGCTGGTGTCATGAAAAAGAATCTCAATATTCCCTGATTTCAGAACTCTCCTCTTTTTAGGAGAGAGGGAAATACAGAAGGGTAGGAAGCGATGAAGCACCCCAAGGAAAGATTGGTAAGTTTGATACCTCCTGCCGTGCCGCTCTGGGGGGTCTATTATGCGGAAGATGAGCCAGACCATCTCCTTATTTTGCCTGTGCTGGGGCTGGCCAAAGTGGAGATGCCGGAAAGGGATGATCCAGGGAACAGAGAAATTCACCCTCTCGTTTTTGACCGAGTATTCGGAAATGACAACGCCTGGTGGGAAGACGTTGATACTCTTGGCTTTCTTTTGCAGGAGGAACTTCCCAAGGCCGCGGAGATTTTTGCCGCTGATGTCGCCAGGAAACGAGATACGAGAGCTTAATGGGAGCAGTTCCGGGGAAAACTGGCAGCCGCGAGATACAGGCGCAGGCAGTGGAGCAGGCGGTCCGGAACTTGAAGTTCCTGCATGCCCCGGGCGCCGTTTTTGAAATCTGCATCATCGGCCCCAAGGTCACCACTTCCGCTCTCTGGGAATGCCGGGCTTTCGGGAAGAAGCCGATTGTGGCCGGTTGGTTCCGGGACCCACAAAAGGCGGCGCAGCTTGCCATGGAGATCAGAGCAGAGGGCATCTATACCACCCTCAACCCCTGCCGGGAGGCCCTGTTGGGCCGGGCCCATGAGCGCCTGAAGGCCAACGCCGATCGCACCGCAGATAAAGATATCGCCCGGCTGTGCAATTTTTTGATCGACATCGACCCGCAACGGCCGGCGGGCATCAGTAGCTCTGATGCGGAGCACCAGGCAGCGTTAGCAATGGCCAGGGAGATCAAGGCTGGGTTGGCGAAAGAGGGTTGGCCCGAACCGCTGTTGGGCGACTCAGGCAACGGCGGCCACCTAATTTATCCCTTGGACCTGGAGCATATCCCAGAGCACGTGGAATTACTCAAGGCAGCCTTGGGTGGCCTGGCTGATCGCTATGGCCCCCGGCTGACCATAGCCGGATTGGACATCGACCGGACCGTTTTCAACGCGGCCCGCTTGGTGAAGCTCTATGGGACCGTGGCGGCCAAAGGGGACAACCTCCCGGAGCGGCCGCACCGCCGGGCTCAAATTTTGGAACGCCCGGAGCACCGGACGCCGGTACCGCGGGAATTGTTGCAAAAGCTGGCGGACGAAGCCCCCCTGCCGCCGGTACAGAGTGGCGCAAGAGCAGGAACAGCTGACCCATCTGGTCCTCGACAAGGCCGGTTCGATGTGTCGGCTTATCTGGCCAAATACGGCCGGGGAGTCGTGAAGATTAAGAATCACGGCGGGGCTACCCTCTACTGCCTGGAGGAGTGTATTTTTGATCCGTCCCACCAGGGTAACGAGGCCGCCATTGGCCAGGGTGCGGACGGCAAACTTTTTTACCACTGTTTTCACAACTCATGCAAAGAGAAAGATTTCCATCAGGCCCGGGTGATCATCAGTGGCAGCGACAATCTGGGCCAGTTCGTCGTAGGGGGCAGGGCTCCGGATAAAAGACGTAAAAAAAACCCTACTCAGGCTTCAGCTAACAATGGTGGCGGAGCGTCCGGCCTACCGGTGACCCAAGGACTATCATGGTCGGATTTTGGCAATGCCCAGCGACTGGTGGCCCTGCATGGGCAGGATTTGCGTTACAACCATCTCAACAAGGAATGGTACCACTGGACCGGGCGAAGATGGCAGGTGGACGATTCCGGGGAGGCGGTGCGCCGGGCCAAGGCCACTATTCAGACAATTTATCAGGAGGCCTCGGCAGAGGACGAAAAAAAACGCCATGACGATCTTTTTAAATTCGCTTTAAAATCAGAAGGCGTGGCCCGGGTCAAGGCCATGCTGGATCTGGCTCAAAGTGAGCCGGGGATTCCCATCTTGCCGAAAGACCTGGACGTCAACCCTTGGCTGTTCAATTGTCAAAACGGGACTATTGACTTGCGGCTCGGTCATTTGCAGCCGCACCGGAGAGAGGACTTGATCACCTGCCTTTCGCCCGTGGTCTATGATTCCAAGGCTGAATGTCCGGGGTTTGAGAAATTTCTTTACCAGATTATGGGGAATAATCAGAACTTGGTTGATTTCCTCTGGCTCTCCCTGGGTTACGCCCTAACCGGCGACACCGGGGAGCAGTGTTTTTGGATTTTCTGGGGCTCCGGGGCCAACGGCAAAGGGACCTTGGTAAATTGCATCAGTGACCTCTTCGGCAGTTACTGGATGAATATTGCTACTGAGACCTTATTGGCCCGGGAAAATCCCGGTAATCAGATAAGAAGCGATGTGGCCCGGCTGGACGGGCCCCGGCTGGTAACTGCGGCCGAGATCGACAAAGGGCGGCGCTTATCGGAGTCGCTGATTAAGGGTGTGACCGGCAAAGATACCATAACCGCCCGGTTTTTGTATGGCAAAGATTTTGATTTCGTTCCGCAATTTAAGCTCTTTATCCAGACCAACAACAAGCCGGTGATCCGGGACCAGACCAACGCCATGTGGCGGCGAATAAAGCTGGTGGAGTTTCCTATGGACTTCCGGGACCATCCCGACCGGGATTTGCCTGAGAAGCTGGCGGCGGAAAGCTCCGGCATCCTGGCTTGGCTGGTGCGGGGATGCCTCAACTGGCAGCAATACGGCGACCTGGCGGAGCCGCCAGAGGTGATCGAGGCGACCCAGGAATATCGCATGGAGATGGACCCGCTCAAAGAGTTCTTAGAGGAGCGGTGTGTCCGGGGGGCGGGGTTGATGGCGACGGCGGGCGAACTCTACCTGGCTTATAGCGGATGGGCCAAAGAGAACGATCTAAACGCCAAGGAAAAGTTATCAAAGCGCAACTTCGGCCTGACCCTGGCGGAGCAAGGGTTCCGGAGAAAGAAAGGCACTGGCGGGAGGCGGTGTTACCTGGGCCTGGGGCTTCGTTCAGTGGCGTAGGATGCGCCACTACGCCACTGTCTTTCGCCACTAATAATTTATTGGAATTATTCATCATTTAGGAGCAGTGGCGCAAATGGCGCAGAAAACCTATAAACGCATATGAATAGAAAAAGAGCACTCATATGCGTTTATCTAATTCTTACGCCACTTACGCCACTATTTTTAAAAAATATAATAAAAAGAATAAGATAGGTAGTGGCGTCTATAGTGGCGGACAGTGGCGTAAGTGGCGCAAGGAACCTTCTCTCTTTTTGCAGGCTTGCCGGTCAAAATAAGGTCAACCTTGGGGAATATCAAGTAATTAGGTTGAGAATAGGTTTAAATTGGGAGGCTAAGAAAACTGTGTCGGGGTTTAAAGCGGGATGGAGAAAACTAAATGCCTAAACCCAAATTCAGCGATTACGACCTGGGCGAGAGGATCAGGCAGGGAAAGAAGGTCAGCGAGATAGCCGCAGAGTTCGGGGTGTCGGTCCAAGCGATTTATAAAAGGTCAAAAAGGTACCACTTAAATGTGTCCAAAGATGTTGCCTTCCACCAGGCGGCGGCGGTGAATCGGCAGCACCTCGACTGGTCGGCGCAGCTGATGAAGATCAATGAGACAGCGAATACTTTATTGGACCGGCTCATCGACGTGGTTCAGGCGAAAGAACAGGGGGACCGGAAAGAAAAGTTGAAAGATTTAGAACCCTTGTTGGGGGATAAGGGGATATTGGACGCGGCCGTTAAGATTAAGGCGGAAATCAGGCAGCAGTTGCGGTTATTAATGGATGCCTGGAAGCAGAAATATGATGTAGAGCAGATAGACCTTTTCCAGCGTATTGTTTTGGAAGAGATCGGCAAAGCCGCCCCCGAGGTTAGAGAGCAGATCATCAAGAGGCTTCAGCAGGAGTGCGCCGTCACCTCCGTAATGGGTTGGGGGTTGAGTCCTTGAGATAAAAGCAGTGGCGCAAGCGTCCCAAAACCGGGACGCTGGTCCAAAAAGATGGCCGGCCACACAGCTGAGCAGGTTTTATAAAATCGGGAGTTGCCCGGGAGGGAGGAGATTAAGCCAGCAGCCGCCCGACCCTGTCCATTAAATCCTTACTTCCGGGTGGTGGGCGGCGAACCAAGCCCCCCTAAAACAAGCTGGGTAGAATCTAAAAGTTCCTTCTTATAAATTAATTTGTTGCTTTTTATAGTTTATTGTATTATGGTAAAAATTAAGGGGTGTCCAATGAATAAAGAGCCCGAAGTCCTGACCACCGAAGAAGCAGCAGACTTCTTAAGACTTTCCCCCTATGGGGTTCGGGATCTAGCGCGCCGTAAGGTGTTGCCGGGCCGCAAGGTGGGTCGGGATTGGCGTTTTTACCGGGCTGATTTGGTGGCTTGGCTTCGGGGCAAAGAAGGGGGTGAGCATCAGCGGGAGGAATAATTGATCACATCGGCCTTATTTTAGAGGCTAAGAATGGACCGGCCAGGTGTTGCCCCACCATGACCGGCCCTAACCACCACACAAACCTGAGAAGGAGGTTCATGTCATGGCTGAAGAGCATCTTAACACAACCCCAGAAGGACCAGAAGCCCCTGGTGAGGAATTAAAACCCCAGGATTTTACGAGTGAAATTGATTCACAACTCACTCAACTTATTTCCCTGGCGGAATTGGTGAGGAAGATGGAGGATGCAGGCTCGGGTGCGGGAGATCGGGAAGGTTTTTTTTATGGTATAGCCGATATTATTGAGGGATGCGCTGACCGTATCGAGTCGATGGTTAAAGCCACTTATGACCATATGTATGATCTGGGTGAGACGAGGGCTTTGGAAAAAGCCCAGAAGAACTGGGCGGTGGAAGCGACGGTTCTGCGAGAAACGGCAAAAGAGCTGGAAGAAATGGCTGATTATCTTGTTAAGTTGCGACAAGAACCGGAAATTGAACAGCAGGCAGAGATATTTATCAAAGGAATGGGGGGCTTCCGCCTACGCTTCGAAAATTATCTCAACAAAGCATTTATGCCTGTCGAAGAAGAAGTCCAGTTCCATCTCCAGGAAATTCCGAAATTCAAGAAAATCCTTTCGGGATCGCACTATTGCCATATAGAGTCTATCAGGCGCCACATAGAATCCAGGGCCGACCGGCTTATTCAAAATCCAGGATCACCCCTGGTTCCTGAGGAATTGGCAAAGCAAGGACCGCCCCTGAGCCCTGAGGAAGTGGCAAGGATCGGTCAAGAAATTAAATTATTTGCGGGTATGATCAATGAAAGTTTAGCGATATAAACCACCAGGGCCACAGGCCGGGCAGTGGCCCTTAATCCCCCATCAAAATCTGGAGGAAAGACATGGGCGTAACAATCAGGCAAAAAGTGAAAGGCAAAGGCAGGCCCTGGACGGTATTTGTCAACGTGAAGGGGAAGCGATGGTCAAAAACGGTTGGCGCCAAGCATGAAGCTATGGCCTTTGCCCACAAGATCATGGAAGGCATTGCCTATGGGGAGTTGACCATAGGCGGCCCTGAAAAACCGGATGAAGATGGAGGCCGACCATGGCAAAAGTAATTAAAAGAGTGGGTAAAAACGGGATTTCTTGGATAGCAGATTTTTTTACCCCGGAAGGGAAACGCCGGCGCAAGTTTTTTGAGCTCCGGAAAGACGCTGAAGCCTACCTGGGAAAGGTCCTGGCCTCCAAGAAGGAAGGCCGTTATCATGACGTATTCGACATCAAGAAGGAAAGTCTGACAACGTTCAATGAACTGGTAGCCCGGTACGTGGAAAACTTTGGGACCCAGAAGGCTTTCCAAACCAGCAAGCGGTATCTCCTGGCCGTGGTGCAAGAGCACTTCGGGGACCGGATGCTTTCCAAAATCACTTACCTCGACCTGGAGACCTTCCGCAATAAACGTAAGGCTACCCCGACCAAGGGAGGGAAGCCCCGGACCGATGCCAGCGTTAACCGGGAAATGGCTTTGATCGGCCACATGCTGAGTAAAGCGGTGGAGTGGGGATTGCTGGAAACCTCGCCTTTCAAGAAGGGTAAGCGCCTGATGTTCAAAGAAAACAACAAGCGTTTGCGGTTTCTGGATGAGACCGAAATTGACACCTTGCTCAACGCTTGTGGCCAGCTAAAGGCCAACAGCCCGCACCTGAGGCCCCTGGTGGAGATGGCCTTGCATACCGGCATGAGACGAGGGGAGCTGCTCAGCTTGAAGTGGGAGCAGATCAGGAACGGACTTATCTATCTCAAGGAAACCAAGAGCGGCAAGGACCGGCAGATCCCCATCAATGACCGGGCGTCCCGGGTGCTCTGGGATCTCCGGAAGAAGAACCAGTTGAAGTCACCCTATGTCTTCTGTGATTCCAAAGGCAATCGCTTCAAGGAAGTGAAGCGTTCCTTTACCTCCGCCTGCAGAAAGGCCGGTCTGGAAGATTTCCGGTTCCACGATTTGCGCCATACCTTTGCCTCTCACCTGGTGATGAACGGCATAGGGCTAAAGGCGGTGCAAGAGCTCCTGGGGCATGCCGACTTAACCATGACCATGAGATATGCCCACCTCTCCCAGGGACATTTACAGGCCGCGGTTGGCGTCCTCAACACCTTGGGGAGCAAGGTTGACACCAAATTGACACCAAACGCCCCTAAAATGAAAGGGGCTGACACCCTCCAAG